>CAZSUQ010000206.1:0-7953 GCA_964609935.1 uncultured Thermodesulfobacteriota bacterium
CTCTACATTGAAAAGACCAAGTTCAACAAAGATCGCCTCATCCCCCTCCCCAAAGGTTATGTTCCCCTCGACCTTCTTCACCTCGTCGAAGCCCTTTCCATGGGATTTGGCAAGAGGCATTTGAAACTCATCAAAGGACGTGGGCTTGTAACCCATGATGACCGACCCGGTGTAGCGGGATATCATGGGGTGATCCTTGCTTCCCTCCACATCCGTTTCCCCTGCAAGGACAGGACCGCTCGAGGCAATCAAGAGGAACAGAACAGGGAAAAGGATTCTTTCATATCTTTTTGAACGCATGCCTTCCCCCCTGCTTGAAGGTGACATGTTTCCACTGCTCTCGCAACGAAGGTTCATGCAATATGCGGGCTTGGCCGGCTACTGGATCCCCGCCTGGTCCAGGATATCCGGGACCACCTCCTCCTTGCCGATGGCCATGACGTGGACCCCGTGGCAGATCTCCTCCTCCTTGATCTGCCTGACCATCCTCCCGGCGATCTCGATCCCCTTGGCCACCTTGGTCCCCTTGGGGGCCGCTTCCATCTCGTCGATGAGGTTCTGAGGCACGAACACGCCCGGTACGTTCTTGTTCATGTAGATGGCCATGCGGTGGGAGGTGAGCAGAATGATCCCTGCGAGTATCTTTACGTCGAACTTGCGGGCATAGTCCATGAACTTCTTGAAGTTGTCCATGTCGTAGATGGCCTGTGTCTGGATGAACTCCGCCCCTGCGGCCACCTTCTTCTCGAACTTGATCTTCTGGGGCTCGATGGGATTGGCCTCGGGCGTGACGATGGCCCCGGAGCAGAACTCCACGGCACCGTCCAGGTCGTTGCCTCCCAGGTCCTTGCCGTCCTGCATGGTGCGGAGGGTCTGGAGCAGCTGCACCGAGTCCAGGTCAAAGACCCCTTTTGCCTCCTTGTGATCCCCCACGGGCACGGCGTCGCCGGTGAGGCAGAGGATGTTATGGACACCCCGGCTGAAGGCAAAGAGGATGTCCGCCTGGAGAGCCATCCGGTTCCTGTCCCTGCAGGTCATCTGGAGGATGGGCTCCCCGCCCCTCTCCTTGATGAGCAGCGTGCCCCCCACGGACGGAAAGCGCATGACCGAGCTCTGGTTGTCGGTCACGTTCATGCCGTCCACGCGGTCCTTGAGCAGGTCGATGTGGTGCAGCAGGGGGTCGAGGTTCGTGCCCTTGGGAGGGCCGATCTCGCTGGTGACCACAAACTTGCCGGAGTGCAGTGCTTCCTTGAACGTGCTTTCCATGGTTATTCCCCCCCCTCGATGGCAACCACGACCTTGCCGGGCTTGGGCATGGCCTGGAAGTTCTTGGGTTCGCAGTACCGGTTCATCAGATCGAGCCTGTCCATCTCCTTGAGCCGGTTGTAGATGAGGGTCCAGGCGCAGTCGATGGCGCTGTCGATCTCGCACTTGCCGTTGTTCGTGCCCCCGCACGGGCCGTTCAGCAGGCCCTTGTGACACGCTGTGACCGGACAGACCCCTGCGGTGTCGGCCAGCACGCAATCCCCGCACTGCAGGCACACCTCGGCGAAGTTGCCGGGCGAGGTTTCCAGGCCGAAGAAGAGGGTGTCCAGGGCTGGCTGCACAGGCCGTCCCGAATAGCCGGCCACGGTCTGGACCCCGAAGGCGCACGACATGACCAGCACCACCTGGGCCTCTTCCAGTGCCTGGCGGTTCTGCTCCATGCATTCATGGGTGACCGCGTCACAGGCCGTGGGCACCACCAGGGTGCCGGTGACCAGCTTGCCCGCGCCCTCCAGGGCCTCGCGCATGGCGTTCACCTCATCGAGC
Source organism: uncultured Thermodesulfobacteriota bacterium (assembly GCA_964609935.1). GTDB lineage: Bacteria > Desulfobacterota > DSWW01 > DSWW01 > DSWW01 > CAYTRL01. Next base: position 1,813 of record CAZSUQ010000206.1, read on the forward strand.
CCGCCCGTGCGGCACATGGTTGCACAGGTGCCGCAACCGGCAATGAACACATGATCGAATCCTTCCAGGCCTTGAAGAACGGACTCCATGGGTTTTGCACGGGTAATGGATTTCATCTTCACTCCTTTCCCGAGTTTTACTTTTCCAGATCACACCGGAGACAGCGCCTGGCCTCCTGCCGCGCCTGTGCCTCGGAGAATCCCATCTCGATCTCTTCAAAGGTGCGCACCCTTGCCTTGGGGGAGCGCACCGGCATGGCAACCCTGGGCTTCTCGCCCAGGTCTTCCTGCAGGTCGTCAACGGTCTTGTCCCTGGGGGGCACGGCCTCCTTCAGGTCGTAGAGCTCCACGCGGCTCGAGTCCCTGCGCAGGTACTTGTCGATGGCCACGGCCCCGCGCCGTCCAGCGGCAATGGCCTTGATGACAAAGGAGGGCCCGGTCACAAAGTCCCCCCCTGCGAAGACACCGGGAATGTTGGTGGCGAGGTTGTCCGGGTCCACGCTCAACATCTCCCACTTGGTGCGCTCCAGCTTGGAGTCCGCCGGGAGAAACGACAGGTCGGGCGCCTGACCCACGGCAGGGATCACCGTGTCCACCTCCACGGAGAACTCGGATCCCTGAATGGGCACCGGGCGTCGCCTTCCGCTCTCGTCCGCCTCGCCCAGACGCATGCGGATACACTGCAGCCCGTTGACCTTCCACCTTTCACTCAGGACGCGTGTGGGTGATGTAAGGAAGTTGAACTGAACCCCCTCGGCCTCGGCCTCCTCGAACTCGATGTCCGTCACCGGCATCTCCTCCCTGGACCGCCGGTAAAAGACCTCCACGCGGTCCGCACCGAGCCGAAGGGCGGTTCGCGCCGAGTCCACGGCCGTGTTGCCTCCTCCGATGACCGCAACGCGGGCGCCGACGGAAACATCCCTTCCTTGTTTCACGTCCCTCAGGAAGCTCAGCCCGTACATGAGGCCCGTCAGCCCGTCCACCTCCCCGGGGATGCCGATGTTCTGGCTCTTCTGGGTCCCCGCAGCGATGAACACCGCGCCGTAGCCTTCGGCCATCAGCTGGTCCACCGTGAAATTCATGTTGATGGGGGAGTTGTACTGGATCTCGATGCCGCATCCCTTGATGTAATCGATCTCGTCCTCGATGACCTCCAGGGGAAGGCGGAAGGCTGGCACGCCCACGGCCAGCATGCCTCCGCCCACGGGAAGGGCCTCGAACACGGTCACGGGATATCCCTCCCGGGCCAGGTAGTAGGCGCAGGTGAGGCCTGTGGGCCCGGCCCCCACCACGGCCACCTTCTGGGATTTCGTGTGCGGAAAAGGTTCCGGAGGCTTTCTCCCGTTGTTGAAGTAGTGGTCCGCTGCAAAACGCTTGAGAGAGCGGATGGCCACAGGGTCGTCCAGTTCCCCCCTTCGGCACTTCACCTCGCAGGGATGGTGGCAGATCCGCCCGCAGATGGCGGGAAAGGGATTGCGCTCCCGGATCACGTCCACGGCCCGATCATAGTCCCCGTCGCCGATGGCGGCCACGTACATGGGAACATTGATCCCCACCGGGCAGGTGTGCTGGCAGGGAGAGATCATCATGGCGTCGCAGACCGCGGCCGGGCACCTCTTGTCCCTGATGTGCGCTTCATACTCATGGGAGAAGTACTGGAGTGTGGAGAGCACGGGCTTGGGACAGGTCTGGCCCAGCCCGCACAGGGAGCAGTCCTGGACCGTTCCGGCGATCTTCTTGAGCCTGTCCAGGTCGCCCATGGTCCCCTGGCCCCTGGTGATCCTCGTGAGGATGTTGAGCATGTGCTTGGTTCCGAGTCGGCAGGGGGTGCACTTTCCGCAGGATTCGGACTGGGTGAAGGCCAGGAAGAAGCGGGCCATGTCCACCATGCAGGTGTTCTCGTCCATCACGATCATGCCGCCCGATCCCATGATGGCGCCCACCTTCTGCAGCGAGCCGTAGTCGATGGGCAGGTCCAGGTACTGCTCGGGAACGCAGCCTCCGGAGGGGCCGCCCATCTGCACGGCCTTGAACTTCCGCCCCTTGGGGATGCCCCCGCCGATCCCGTAGACCACCTCCCGCATGCCGGTGCCCACCGGCACCTCCACCAGGCCCGTGTTGTTGATCTTACCGGTGAGGGAGAAGATCTTTGTGCCCTTGCTCTCCTCGGTTCCGATCTTTGCGTATTCTTTTCCGCCCTCCCGGATGATGATGGGCACGTTGGCAAAGGTTTCCACGTTGTTGATGTTGCTTGGGCAGCCGTCCAGGCCGCTCTGGGCCGGGAAGGGTGGCCTGGACCTGGGCATGCCCCGCCGTCCCTCGATGGAGGCCAGCAGCGCGGTCTCCTCGCCGCAGACAAAGGCGCCTGCCCCTTCCTTGATCTTGAGATGGAAGCTGAAGTCCGAGCCCAGGATGTTGTCGCCCAGGAGCCCGAGGTCTTTGCCGTCCTCGATGGCTTTTCGCAGATTCTTCACGGCCAACGGGTACTCGGCCCGAACGTACACATAGCCTGCGTCCGACCCGATGGCATAGGCCGCAATGATCATGCCTTCCACCACCAGGTGGGTGTTCCCCTCCAGGAGCGAGCGGTCCATGAACGCGCCGGGGTCCCCCTCGTCCGCGTTGCAGACCAGGTATTTCTTGTCACCGGGTGAGGCCCGGGTGAAGCGCCATTTACGGCCGGTGAGGAACCCTGCGCCGCCGCGGCCTCGAAGCCCGGACGTTTCCACCTCGTCCACAACCTGGTCAGGCGTCATGCCGCCCAGAACCTTTGCCAGGGACGTGTAACCTCCGCGCGCGATGGAGTCCATGGGATCCGTGGGGTCCACCAGGCCGTTGTCCCTCAAAACCCTTCGCGTCTGTTTCCCGTAGAAGGGGACCTCGTGGTCGTAAACGGCCTGCTCTCCGGTCTGGGGATTGACCCACAGCAACCGTTTCACCACCTCGCCCTTGACCAGGGTCTGTTCAACAATCTCGGGCACATCGTCCTCGGTGATCTGCACGTAGAGGATCCTGTTGGGCAAGATCACGCAGACCGGCCCCTGTTCGCAGAACCCGTGGCAACCGGTGGTTTTCACGTCCAGCTTTTCCGCGAGACCCCGTTTTTCCAGCTCCTGGGTGAACGCCTGTTTCACCGGGGCCGAGCCCGAGGCCGTGCATCCGGTACCGCCGCAGAGGGTCACAATGACGCGATCCGGATCCAACGCCGAAGCCAGGTCCTGGGACAACTTCGTGAGGTCGTCGATGGATTCTAACCGTTTCATGGAGTCTCCGTGGTAAAGAAGTCCAGAAGGTTATCAATCTTCTTGGGGTTCATCCTCCCGTAGTACTGGTTGTTGCCCACGAGCACCGGTGCCAGCGCACAGGCCCCGAGGCAGGCAACGGTCTCGAGGGTGAACCCATAGTCCGGCGTGGTCTCACCCTCTTCCACGCCCAGGTTCTGCTTCACGAGCTTGAGTATTGTTCCGCTTCCCCGCACGTGACAGGCCGTGCCGCGGCACACCCGGATGATGTTGCGTCCACGGGGAGACGTGTAGAACTGTGAATAGAAGTTGATGACCCCCTGCACCTGGGTGGGAAACAGGCTGAGCGACTGTGCAATGGGCTCGATGGTTGGGGGCGGGATGTACCCGAAGTGGTCTTGAACCTGTTGAAGCAGTGGAATCAGGGCCCACCGCTGACCTCGATATTCCTCCAGAATGGGATCGAGGTCCTTGAGATCAATGGGGGGGGGCTGGTTGCTGCATTCACACATGGATCACCTCCACCTTTACTGCCGTGCGGTTCAGTTTGGGGATTCCGGACAGGGGATCCTTGTCGGTCAGGTCGAAGAGACGTCCCAGGGCGGACAACGGTCCGGGTGAGGCCAGAAGGGCCCCCTTGGGAATGTCATGGGCCAAAGAAACCCGGCTTTCAACGGAACCGGATGTGGAATGGATCCGGATCCGGGTTCCCTCCCCGATGCCGGAAGCGTCCGCATCTGCCGGGTTCATGCATACCTCCTCCTGGAGAGGTGCCGCTTTCAATGCCCTGGAGTTCGAGGTTGCCGCGCGATCGCGGGAACAGAACAGAGATTCGCTTACGATGAGCCAGAAGGGAAAATCCTTGAGGATCTCGGGTGCGCCCATTTCCGGTATCTTCAGTGCTTTGTCCACCGACCCTTTCTGGGGTGCATGGGCATAGAGGATAAGCGTGCCCGGGTTGTCCGGTTCCAGGCAGGGCCAGAACACATCCTCCAACTTGAGGTGATCGGGCGTGATGCCGCTATAGATCAACACCGTGTCGTTGATCTCCTCAAGCACATCATCGGGTTTGGCACAGGGGGTCCGGATGCCCATCATCCTGAGCAGGTCCGCGAGGATGGCCCAGTCCGGGCGCGACTCCCCGAGCGGTTCGATGACCGCGTTCAGTCGCTGGACCCGGCGCTCCACACTGGTCCAGGTCCCTTCCTTCTCGGCAAAACTTGCCGAGGGAAGCACAACATGGGCCTGTTGCGCGCTTTCCGTTAAGAAGCGATCTTGAACCACCAGGAAGGGAAGTTGCGAGAGGGTGTCCTTGATCCCTTCAGGGTCCGGGCAATCCGCAACAGGGTTCTCGCCCACCACGTAGAGCCCCGCGATCTTTCCCTTGGCTGCTCCTTCCAGGATGCCAAGGTAATCCCTTCCGTCTTCGTTCGGAAGGCTCACACCCCAGGCCTGTTCGAACCGGACCCTTTCCGATGCTTCGGAAGCAAGCAGGTGCCCGGGCAGCTTCTCCGGTCTGGCACCCATGTCCATGGCGCCCTGGTCATTGAGCGAGGCGGCCAGGGGAAAGAGCCCGCAGCCCGGCTTCCAGATGTTTCCCGTGAAGAGCGCGAGCGCGGCAAGAAGGACGCCGGAAAAGTAGGCACGCTCCTCTCCGGCAACCCCGGTCCCGGAGACGATGGCAAGCTTCTTTGCGCCCACGAGACGTTCGGCTGTCTCCTTGAGCGACCCCAGCGGGATGCCGGTTTCCCCCTCCACCTTCTCCGGGGAGAAGGGATCCACCTGGGGCCCCAGGTGGCCGGACCATTCCGATTTATGGGATTTGGGGGTGGCCTTTGCATCGGCCTGAGAGAGGACTTCCCGAAGGAGGCCGGCCAAAAAGATGGAATAGGTGCCCGGCCTGGGACGGATCACGGCGTTGGAAAACGCTGCCAAACCCTGGGGCGCGGAGTCCACGAGGGTCAAACGGGCCCCGTGAAGCTTTACGGCCTGCTTGATCATCTGTCCGGCAATGGGGCTCGAGACCAGTGGGTCTGCCCCGATCACGAGGATCTCCTCGGCTTCGCGTAAGTGAGCGATGGGATTGGTCATGGCGCTCACGCCCAGAACCTCTTCCATACCGTCCAGCATGGCCGTGGTTCTTAAACGGGCACTGCTGTCCACATTGTTGCAGCCGAAACCGGCCCGCACGAGCTTTTGCAGGAGATAGTTCTCCTCGTTCGTGCAGCTGGCCGCACCCAGTGCGGCCAGTGCCCGGGCGCCCTGGGTTTTCTTGATCTCTGAGAACCGGCTCGAAACGAGATCCAGGGCTTCGTCCCAACCGGCGGGTACCAGTTCACCGTTGCGGCGGATGAGAGGCGTGGTGAGCCGCTCCCTGGAATTCACAAAGTCCAGGCCGTAGTGCCCTTTCACGCAAAGAGAGACGTGATTCACGGAGTTCTCGTCCTCGGCAGGCCTGCAACCGAGGATAAGGTCGTCCGTGTGCTCCACCAGGATCCCGCAGCCGGTTCCGCAGAGGGTGCACGCGGTGCGTGTGGCGCGGGTCCCGGTTGTGGTGGAGATCCGGGAGCTTTCGGACAAGGCGCCGGTTGGGCACACGGCAACACAGATGCCGCAGAAGTTGCATTCCGTGCTCTCCAGGGGTGCGTTCAGCAGGGTTGCCGGCCGCGACTCGAACCCCCGGTCCGTGTAGTCGATGGCACCCACCACGGCGATCTCCTGGTCGGCGCGTATGCATCTGCCGCAGCTGATACACTTGCTCAGGTCCCGCCTGATAAAGGGGTTGAGATCCACTACGGGGTGGTAGGTGGGTATCTTTTCCAGGTTGCTCAACCCAATCCCGTGATCGGTGGCGATCTTTCTGAGCTTGCAGCGGTTTCCCTTGTCGCACACGATGCAGG
>CAZSUQ010000207.1:0-7950 GCA_964609935.1 uncultured Thermodesulfobacteriota bacterium
GGCTATATATAAATTTTTCTGTTATTATCAATTAAATAACCGTTTTTCAGTTTCATGTTTTGCGTATGGCAAGACCTGCCGCGCTTTATTAATTCCTGATTTCTCTTATAGACTTTATTCCATACACACAACCTCTTAAACCGTTTGATAAAGGGGAGTTCCATGTCCACGATGACGCCGGAAGAGCTTCTGCAGAGAATCGAAAAGGGAGAAAGCCTGAAAGGAGCTGATCTTCGAAAGATCAAGCTCAAGGGATACACACTGAAAAACGCCGACTTTGAAGAGGCGAATCTCGAAGGTGCCGACCTCAGCGGATGCACCCTGGAGGGCGTACGTCTTGCAAATGCGAACCTGAAGAAGTCGCGCTGGAAGAAAGCCAGAATCGTCTCCTCTGTCTTTTCGGGCAGCGACATGGAGGGAGCAAACTGCAAGCTGGCCACCCTGGAAAAGGTTCAAATGGAAAAGGCCTCCTTGAAGCGTGCATGGCTGGAAAAAGCGAATTTCCAGGATTGTGTTCTTACCGAATGCGATTTGTCAGAGTGCCAGGCCTCTGAGGCGACCTTTCAAAATACTCCCCTGACCCGAGCGACCCTGACCCGGGCGGAGATGGAAAAAGCACGGTTCCTGGGAGTCGACCTCGTTGAGGCGGACCTGAAGGAGGTACTCCTTTCAGAATCGAAGCTGGAATCCGTTACCCTGGGAAAGGCGAACCTCGAGAAGGCGGATCTGGAGATGGCGGACCTGAAGGACGTGGACCTTTCCGGAGCCGGGCTGCAGCAATCCAACTTCTCCCTGTGTGTTCTGGAAAAGGTCGCCTTTCGTGAAGCAGATATGACAAAGGCCAGTCTCACCTACAGCGACATGAAAGAAATCGACCTGCAAGGTGCACTCCTGACCAAAGCCAATTTTCGTGGGACCAAGGGCCTGGACGAGGAAATGAGAGCCTCGATTCTCGAAAGAGGGGGTAAAGTAAGCAAACAGGTCCTGAAGAAGGCCTGGGAGGCGTTGAAGAATCGACCCAAGGCTCCTCCCCCGGCAACCACCCCTGTAAACAGCCCCCCGGTGGAGACGCCGGCGGCCACGGAAGAAATCGCTTCACCTGTAGTACCCGGCACCTTCCGGGCTCCCCCAGCGGTTTACACGGGTACCCGACCCTCGACGGTTTTACTGGCCGTTGTGCTTGCCGCCGCCATCCTCGGTGCCTCTCTCATGGGCGTCACGTACATGGTCCTCAATACGGCGGAAACCATGCGTGAAGCTGTCTACGAAAAGGCCATGGGGCAGATGAGATTCAACAAAGGGATTCCCGTGTCAACCTCCCAGGTCGAGAAGCTGGACCAAAACTCTTTCCTCTACCTGGAGCGGGGCTTTCTCAACGTGCTTCGATGGGATGGAAACGAGCTGAAGCTCACAAATCGCTACAGGATCGATTACAACATGCCTGAGGATCTCTATTTCCTGGACGAGACCATGAAACATCCCCATGGACCGTTAAGCGGGATAGGGTCCGAATGAGCTGAACGCATGGGATCCCCCCGGAGAAGCCCACAGCATAAAAAAACTCCGCCCTTAAGAGCCCCAGGAAACGAAGGGGTTCCAGCGTCTCACCCGCGTTCGTTCAGATCGACTTTTTCAAGGAGTTTTCTGCCCCCCTGGCCGGCCGGGTCTTCACAGGCCAGGCGGTTGAGCGTGTCCAGGCACTGCTCTGAAAAGACGGGATGTTCTGCCACGAGACATGTGGTGTGTGTCCCTTTACGGAAAAGGGGCGTTTCACGCATTTCGGCGTAGAGGGTCCTGAGGGGCTTGTCCCGCACATTGCCGTAGCTGGCATGGATGCAGGCGCAGGGCATGACGTCCCCATAGGGTGTTATGTAGATCTTCTCACCGCCCGCCGGGCACCCTTCCCTGAAGTAGTTCGAGCTTCCCTCCCAGCGGATACCGGGCAGCTTCACCAGCTCACGAAACCGGGCAAGGTCTTCAGCCGTCAACCGCTCATCCTTGTCCGCCCACCCCCCTACCCGGTAAGGACGGTTCAGCGTAATCTGCTGGGCCTTTCCCCTGATCTCCTCCTGTATGCGTTCCACACCCCCGGACCTGAGCAGCTGACGGGTCAAGATGGTGCACACCGAGACCCGCAGCCCTACCTGCCGGGCGATCTCCAGCGCCTCCATCACCTTCCCGTGGATCCCCGGGACCCCCCTATTCCTTTCGTATTCCCCTGCATCCGGTGAGTCCAGGCTCAGGCTCAGCATCCGGATTCCGGCCTTCCGCAATTCCCTGGCCAGGGGGAGGTCGAGCGCAACACCGTTGGTGGCCAGGGTGAGAAAACATCTCCTGGGGTAGGCCATGCGGATCACGTCCAGGATGTCGTCCCGAAGGAGCGGCTCCCCCCCTGTGAGATTGATGTTCAGGCACCCGAGGGAGATCAGGTCCTTCACAACGGACCGAATCTCCGTAGGGGAAAGCTCCTTTCGGTTCTTGTCGATCAGGGGAGTCCGGAGGCAGTGCCCGCAATCAGCCTGGCACTGGTAGGTGATGGCAAACTCCACCCCGTGAAGAAGCGGCTGGCGGAGCAGGAGCAGCCGTGCGTAATTCTCCACGAGTCGCAGGACGATGACGGGCCGCTCCCGGACAAGAAAAAGGTGCTCCCGCAGGGAACTAAGACGTCCCTTCTGCCTCACGGCCCTTCTCCCCGGCAAAGGCTGGGTGATCTTTGTAGTGGATGGGTAATTTTGGGTGGGATTCCAGAGGGCCCAGATACTCTTTCAAGAAACGGCTATCGGCCCCCACCAGGCAGCGGGCATGAATCTTGTCAAAAGGTTCTTTTTCGATCATGCGATTCCAGATGACCGGGAGACCCTCCTCGGCCACGTTCCCAAAAGAGATGTGTGTGAAGTTGCAGGGCATCACATCCCCATAAGGGGAGATGTAGATCTTTTCCACACCGGCCGGACAGCCCTCCTTCATGTAGTTCGACCCCCCCTCCCAGCGCACATGGGGCGAGGAGACGATCTGGTCATACCTTACAAGTTCCTCGTCGCTGAGAAGGACCCCGTGACACTTGGTCCACCCTCCCATTGCACACGACACGTTTACGGTCAGCGTGACGCCCTTTTCTGCAGCGAGGTTGACCATCTGGTAGATATCACCGTTCTTCAGGTTCTCTGGTGTCAGGATGGTACAGATGAAGATCTCCAGCCCGGCAGCCTTTGCATTCGCTACAGCCTCGAACACCTTCCTGTAACAGCCGGGATGACGCCGGCTGTGATCGTGGACCTCCGGATCGGAGCTGTCCAGGCTGATCGTGACGATCCGAACGCCGAGTTCTTTCAGGCGCCTGGCCCTGGAACGATCCAGCAGGATTCCGTTGGTGGCCACGGAGACCACGGTTTTCCACGGTTGGGCGGCCCGCACCAGTTCATCCAGGTCCGGACGCATGAGAACCTCGCCGCCGGTCAGGTTGATGTTCAGGGCCCCGAGATCGATGCACTGCTCCATGGCGTCCCGAACCTTGTGGAACGGGAGCGGTTCACGGTCCTGATCGCGAAGGTGTTCTGCAGAGCAGTGCCCGCAGTTGCAGTTGCAGCGGTAGGTCATCGCAAACTCAACACCCCGGAGCACCTTCTGCTTGAACAGGATCAACCGGGCATAATTCCTGGCCACCCTGGGCAGGATGTATCCGTAGCGAAGGGCAAACCTGGAGTGCTTGCGAAAAAGCCTTTGCACGTCAGAGGCTGAAAAGCCGTTCAGGCTTATATTCTTGATGTTCATTTTGCGTACTCAAATAGTTTCTTAAAAATTGTATGTTTCCTTATAAAACAATTTCATTTTATCGGATTCTTGAGACGCATGTAAAGGCGGGCGGCTCGATCCTCGAGAGGAAATCTGAAAAACCGCTTCCGAACGCGGTAACGGGCCAACGGGCGGTAGAGGTCGGAGAGGAGGCGGAGCCACGGACGTGTATTGTATTCATGAAATTTCCTGTCCACGAACAGTGTGGGAACGTACAGACGCTCCAGCCGCTCACGCATGGCCGGGCTCAGGTAGCGGATATTGCTGACACCGTAATCCACCCTCTCCCATTCATCCAGCCGCTCGGGCGGCTGATAGCCGTAGCTTGCCACAATGTCCTGGTACAATGGCGCCCCGGGGAACGGAAAGTAGTTGTAGAGCGGTGAAACCCTGGCGTTCGGGTTCTCGTCCACGAGGGTCAGGACGAGGTCCACGGTCCTTTCCAGGTCCTCCTCTGTTTCCGTGGGGATCCCGCTGATGAAGCTGTAATAGTTGGTAATGTCATACCCGGCCAGCCTTCGATTCACCTCGAGGATATCCTCTGCGGTGTGATTCTTTTTGAGTCTTTCCAGGATACGGTTGCTCCCTGAGTCCGCACCGAAGGAGAAACGCACACATCCGCTGGAGGCAAGCAGGTCCAGCTTCTCCCTGGACATCTCCAGGATCGTGGAGATCTCCACCCCCTGTAGCTGCCACTGGATGCCCAGTTCCTCCTCCTTGATCCGGCGTGCGATGTCAAGGGCGCGGCTCTTCCTGGCAAAAAAGTTGTCGTCCGTGATGTAGAAGCCCCTCACACCCAGCTGGTCCACGGTGAACCGCAGCCTCTCCAGGACCCTGTCCGCACTCTGACAACGCCAGGTGCATCGATTGTACTGATAGTTGTAACAGTACGCGCAACGATTGGGACAGCCTCGTGAGGTCTCCATGTTGAGGGAGGGAACCCCCCTGAATTCGGGCAGGTAGTCCTTCACGTTCACCAGGTGGTAGGGAACCTCGGGCAGGTGTTCCAGGTCCAGAAAGGGCCTGTCCGGGTTGTGGTTCACCTTCCAGTCCTTCCTCCAGGACACACCCTCCAGCCCATCCAGGCCCTGTCCGTGCTTCAAGGCATCCACGACCTGCGCAAAGGTCTCCTCTCCCTCCCCTCTCACCACGATGTCAATGCTCGTCTCTGCAAGCGTCTGCTCCGCCAGCATGGATGCGTGCAGCCCGCCCCAGATCACGGGGATACGGGGATTCACCTCTTTCACAAAACGGCTCGCAGCCAGGGCGTATCCGATCTGCCTGCCGCTCATGGACCCGAGGGCCACGCAGATAGGTTCCTCGTCGGCCAGATGCCCTTCCAGAACCCTTTGCCAGCCCTTTTCGAGCCGCTGGTCCAGAAACACCACCGGCGTGCTCGTGGCCACCTTTGCAGCCGCCTGCAGGATTCCCAGAGGAAAATGGGGACGGCTTCTCACCCAGTCCCATTCCCCGATCTCAGGCTGGATCAGGATAACGGCCCGATCCATGTTTCCTCTCTCCCTTCCATGTGGGTTAAATCCGGTTCAGTCACGCCTCTGAAGCAGAGACCGGGCGGAAAGCTGAAAAAGGTTCTTCCCCAGCCCCCAGCCGTCACGCAGCGCACCCATGAGCTCCGTTCGGGTTCGCCACTGAAAGCCCTGCTTGATCAGGTAGGCCGGCCTCAGATAGAAGGCCCTGTAAGCCCTGTTCCTCCACCGAAACAGGCTCTCAGGATCCATGGCGCAAAAGGAGCGTGAGGGGAAGGCCTCGGAGGGGTCCAGGACAGGGTCTCCATAACGCACCCCGGAAGGGAAACACCTTTCGGTCTCCGGCCCGGGTCCCCCTGCTGCTTCATGGCAGGGGACGGCCTCCCTGGAAGTCCCTTCATCGCCAAGCAGGCTCCCGAAGGGGCTGCCGTGTCTCGGCACGAAAAGATTGAAGGAGCAGTAGTCGGGATTCAATTCACGTGCCAGAGCAACCGTTTCCTCCAGTCCCTGCTCGGTCTCCCCCGGCAGCCCCATGACAAAATGTGCCCCGGTCCGAATCCCCAGTCTCCCGCAGAGCCGGAAAACCTCTCCTGCCCTGTCCCTGTCCAGCGGTTTGCCCATCCGTCTTGCCACGGTCTCATTGGCCGTTTCAAGCCCCACCTGAATCAGGCAGCAACCAGCGCGGGCCATGTCCTCCAGCAGGGCGGAGGTCATGGTGTCCAGGCGTACGTAACAGTTCCAGCTCATGGACACGCCTCTTTCTTGAAGGAGCCGACAAAAGCCCTGGGCGTGGTCCCTGTTCGCACCGAAACTCATGTCTTTCACAAAGACCTGGCGGATGTTCATCTCGCGGATTCGAGAAAGCTCTGCATGAATGTCCCCCAAATCCCTCATTCGGAACCCCAGAAACCCTGAATTGCAGAACCTGCAGCGGAAAGGGCATCCGTATGTGGTGAGAAGGGACGCATAGGGGTGATACCGGTTCCAGGGATAATGGTACCGGTCCAGCGGAAACAGCTCGTGCCTGGGAATCCCGTAGGAGATCAGGCCGTTGTGCTCATCTTCAGGGTCCTCTGCCCCTTCCTGTTTCCCCCTCAGAAGGATCCCTCTTGCAGGGTGAAAGGCTTCCAGGTAGTCAGGGATCCCCGGGTCGGTGAAGTCTTTAATACCGGCCTCCAGCCAGTCGTGCTGCCTGAAAAGGCTGTCCACAGGCCCCAGAAAGATCTCGCCGCAACCGATCATCCTGGCCCCCGTGCTCCGGGCCGTACGCCTGAGGAACCCCTGATCCTGCGGCCATGAGGTTGCACTGGTGAGAAAGATGACGATGTCCGGGGACCATGCGCAGACCCGCTGAAACGTCTCCTCCACCGTGAGGAGTTCCGCTACGGCATCCACAACCTTGAGGTCACAGCAGGCAGAGGAAAGCCGCCCGCTCAGGACCAGCAGGTCGATGGGGTGCCAGTAATACCCGCTCTTGGACACCGAGCTGCAGTAGTAATCCCTCAGGTAGGGCCTGTCCCCGGGCGGGTTCAAAAGGAGAACCCTTTTGCCTTTACGCGTGGTAGCGGCGCTCAAAGCTGTCACCTGCTCAAAATCCTTTGCCTGTCTGCGTTCCCGCGATCGTTCTCTTGCCCATACGGGTCCCTTACGATGATAGGGGAAACCGCAGGGGAGGATCAACTGCGAGGTAAATTGACACCGTTCCGATCTTTTCGCTACTCTTTGGCCCGGAACCGGCTACGATCCCCTTTCCTCAGGTCTTTTAAATCAATTCCTGGTGAACAACAAACCACACGTTTCAACGGAGGGAGCTTCATGAATCGCATCATCCGAAGTCTCTTCCTGACCCTTCTCGGGGTTTCGATCCTCCTCACGGTCGCAGCCTGTTCGGACGACTACAACACCGAGGATCAGTACCGGGCAAGCCTGACCCCCATCCACACGAATCTTTCGTACTTCAAGGACCGGTACGATCGATACCTGTTCGTCCACGGTGTGAACGTGAGCGGCAGCTCGAAATTTCCTGCGTCCTTTGCCCCGGGAACCGGAATCCCCTCTTACGTAGGCAAACCCTTTCCCCTTGAAGATGCAGACCGGAACTTCCGGATCCTTCAGAACCTGGGATTCAATGTCATTCGCCTGGTCATGACCTGGGAGGCCATCGAACACGAAGGGCCGGGCCTGTACGACGAGGCGTACCTGGACTACATCGAGAGAATCGTTGCCAAGGCAAGGGAGTACGGCATCTACTGCCTCATGGACATGCACCAGGACATGTTCTCGCGGCACATCTACCGGCTCTTCGACGACGGGACCGGAGGATTTGCCGTGGACGATCCGGCCGACATCGAAAAGGCCCTTGCACACGGGCTGAACAACGTGGTGCGCGGGGACGGCGCCCCGCAGTGGGCCGTCGAGCTCTGCCTGCCGGAAAAGGACGTGGGCGGGCCTTACTGGGGGCTCCCCCTGGACCTGGCGCATAACCGGAAGAAGTGGACCACGGACTTCTTCCCCTTCACCCTGTGGGGGCTCAACATCTTCCTTTCCCTGGACGTGAATCGCTGCTTTGCCGTGTTCCTGGCCGGAAAGGATGTCTACCCGAACTACACCATCGAGGGCGACGGAAGAAACGTGATGGACTACCTGCAGGACCACTTTGCCGAGGCATGGA
>CAZSUQ010000208.1:0-7942 GCA_964609935.1 uncultured Thermodesulfobacteriota bacterium
GTTGCCATTGGAGATGCCGCAGGGATGGTCAGGCCTTTTAAGGGGAAAGGGGTCACGGCTGCCTGCATGACAGGGATCGCGGCTGCCAAGGCCATGATGGATTTCGGGATTTCACGAAAGGCTTTTCTGGCATACGAGGTGGCATGCCAGGAGATCCTTTCGGATCGTTTTTACGGATGGACGGCCCAAAGAATTGCGGACTTTCTCCGCACGACCGGAACCCTGGACTCCCTCATCCGTGTGGCGCAAAGGGATGCCGGTCTCCGGCACTCCCTGTTTCTGAGTGTGTCCGGAGATGAACCCTATCGGAAGATCCTCCGTACGGGACTTCAAGTGTCTCGTGCTACGAGGATTGCCAGAGAAATGGTTCTGCATCGGGTTTTTTCGTGGGGATGATGCATCCCTCAGGGAAAGGAACAGGACCGCAATCCCTCAGACCATGAAAGGAGATTGCCCGCCTATTCCACGAGACACCTTCCGGGGTTCGAAAATCCTTTGCTGCAACGCTTGTTTCGGTCGGTTTGATCCTCGATCGAATATCTTTCCACCCTGAATCCGGATTTCAACATGAATCAGAATGAGAACAGAAAAAAACTCCGCTCCGCTGTGGCCGAATACCGGTTGGACGGTGTATACGAGCAGGGGGGAGAGGGCAACGTTGTGATGGCCCGTGTCAGGGCGCCGGGATGCGATTGGTCGGCTGCGGATCTGGGAGCCGTGGCCAAGATCGCGAAACGTTTCGGTAACGGCCGATTGCACCTGACCACAAGGGGAGATGTGGAACTCCATGGAATTGACGTCGCCCACATTCCCCGCGTTCTTCAAGCGGTGGAAAAAGCGGGGCTCACAACGCGCGGTTCCTGCGGCGATACGGTCCGGAACATCGTTGCCTGTCCCGGAGCCGGCCTTTGTCCGAACGAGCAGTACCCGGCAGGTGAACTCGCGCACGAGATCGCGGAGCAGGTTACGGGCGTTGCCCTTTACGAGAAGCTCCCCAGAAAGTTCAAGGTCTCTATTTCCGGCTGCGAGCAGGCTTGCGCGTCGCCACAGATCCAGGACCTGGGGTTCGTGGCACACGTGATCCATGACAAAGGAAAGGAAGAACAGGTCGGTTTTCATGTTTACATGGCGGGGGGCCTGGGGCGGCATGCCCTGCTGGGCAGGAGGATGCCCCGTTTTCTTCAACCTACGGACGTCGTTCTGTTCGTCCATGCCGCGCTCGCATGCTTCAATGAATTCGGGGAACGCAAACGGCGGCACCGTGCCCGCATGAAGTTTCTTGCCGAACAGATGGGACACGATGCCCTGATGGACGACATCCTGGAGCGAATCAAAGGTCAAGCATGGAACTTTCAAATATGAACGCTCGAACCCCGAGCCGGACGGTCTCCGTTCTTCCCCAGAAGCAGGGGGGCTACAGCCGTATTCGGCTAGGGATCCCGTGCGGTGACGTCACGGCAGACGCCGTACTGGCACTCAACAGGCTCGTCAAGAAGTACGGCTGCAGGGAGTACCGCTCAACCATACGGCAGGATCTGGAGATTCCGTTTGTGAGGGACGAACATGCGGAAGCCCTCCTGGAGGCGCTGGAACGGCTTGGGTTTCGGTCGAGGAACGCGGTCGTCCGGCCCAACGTGGTTGCATGCCCAGGAGCGAACCCGTGCCCGGTGGCCCATGTGCCGACAAAAGAACTCTGCATGGACATCGAGCGCTTCCTGGACAAGGCCGAAGCAAAGGGGATGTTGCCGCCCGCATTCCACGTTGCGCTTTCCGGCTGCCCGAACGAGTGCAGCCAGGCCGGCATCAACGATGTGGGATTCGTGGGGAGCGCAGGGGCTTACGGGGGAGAGCGGTCCCAGGGGTTCGAGTTGCTGATCGGCGGTTCGACACACGGCAGCGGAAGGCTGGCCGAACGGATCGCCTTCCTTGGAACCGAGGACGTGATTCCCACCTTCCGGGACATCCTTCATGTTTATAACGAGAAGGCCGTGGACCGGCCTTCCTTCAGCAACTTTATTCTGGAATTGGGTGCCGAAGAGTTCAGCCGGCTTCTTCTGGAGAGGCTTCGTCGACGTATGTGGTTTTTCCAGATCTGAGCGGTGGGTTCAAAGCGTAGCGACCTTGGACCGGAAGACTTCGCACTTCCTGCACATGGCCATCTTTTTCTGCCAGGTTTTCTGAGGCTCTCCGTGGCAGATGGTTCCGTTGATCAGCCAGCACAGGTCCCCGCTATGGAATTCCCATGCCGGACACTTTTCCCTTGTCTCTTTGGGACAATCTTTCATGGCCCAGCATTTACGCTCCCGGTCCCTCTTTCCGGAATGCTTGAGCGCCACGAGGAAGAGCAACTGCCTTTCAATGTGGACCGGGATGTTTCTCCATCCCTGCTCAAAGCTCTGTACCGCTTTTAGGGAGCTGCCCAGCAGCTGGGCCATCTCTTTTTGCGTCTTTCCCAGCTGAGTGCGGATCCTGGAAAACTCCTTTTGGGTCATGGATTACCTCCAAAGAATAAAGAATACCACATAGAAAAGAACATGGAAAACAGCAAAAGAAGCGGTCGGCAGGGATTCGGAGAACAAAGCATTTGACAAGCATGACACGACTTCGCTAACATACCACTATGTGGTACCAAAGGCAAGGGGAAAGAAAAGGAGAGGGTACAGGCACTGCGGATGAGCTTCTAGCAGGGGAAATGGGAATCATGTCTTTACAAGAAAAAATCGTGGCTTGCCGGGAGATCCTGAGGGAACTGGACAGCGTGGTGGTTGCGTTTTCAGGCGGTGTGGACAGCGCTTATCTGCTGGCCCTGTCTGTGGAGACCATCGGCGCCGGAAGGGTCCTGGCTGCCATGGGGATATCGCCCAGCATTGCAAAGCGCGAGCAGGAACAGGGAAGAAGCCTGGCGCGTTCCCTGGGTGTGGAACTGGTGGAGGTCCAGACAAACGAGCTGGATGACGATGATTACAGCGCAAACCCTCCGGACCGATGCTTCTTTTGCAAGACAGAGCTTTTTCATCGCCTTCAATCCCTTTCCGACGAACACGACATGGCCCATGTGGTATGCGGCACCAATGCAGACGACGCAGAGGATTACCGCCCGGGAATCCTCGCGGCCGAAAAATTGGGGGTGAGGAGTCCCCTGCTTGAAGCACGGATGACCAAAGAGGATATCCGGATGGCATCCAAAGCCATGGATCTGCCCACGTGGAACAAGCCTGCCTCACCGTGCCTGGCCAGCCGGGTGGCCTATCGCGAGCGAATCACCGAAGAGAAGCTCTCGAGGATCGAGCAGGCGGAAATCCTCCTGAAGGATCTCGACTTTGAAATGTGCCGTGTTCGTGATCACGGAACCCTTGCCCGCATCGAGCTCATACCCGACTTGCTGGGTCGTGCACTGGCGTTGCGGGAGGTGCTCACGCGGGAACTGAAAAGCCTGGGCTACACATATGTCACCCTTGACCTTCAGGGGTTTCGCAGCGGTTCCATGAACGAGACCCTTCCACACTGAAAGGGGGGGGAAGGGTGCAGGTCAGGCCAGAAACGGCAACCCCGCGATCCGGCACGCCCCCCGGCGATATCCCTCCGGAAACAGGCTCCTCAACTCCTCCAGGGACAGTCCGTTGGCCCTGCACGCCTCGGAGATGGAAGGGATGTTGCCCGTGTTCTGATAGAATGTCCGCAGGTAATCGATGATCTCCCGGTGCCTTTCCGTCAGTCCCTGGGCCAGTTTCCACTCACGGACCACCAGGTGAGCGAATCGCTCGTCCCACTGATGGAAGTCCTTGAGAAACCCCAACGGTGTCATGCTGTATTGCTTCTTGAGGACCGAGGATGTTTCATACGTAAGCCAGTAGTTCGTTTGATACATGAAGTCATAATTGATGCCGGCGATTCTGCATGCGCCCCGGTGGTAGCCTGTGGGAAAGAGAAAATTGAAGTCGGACAGGCGTAACTTGTTTTCCGCACAGGCCAGCACCACCACCGGAACGGTCTGTTCCTCGAGAAACTTCTTCCTCAGGTACCGGATGAAGTCCCAGTGCTGATCGGTCATGCCGCCGAAGATCCCTGCTTCCCTGGCCATGCCCTCGGCAAAGGCCTCGTCCCACTGTTCAGGGGGATTCAGAAAGCCGTAGGCATCGAGGGTGTAGGTCTTCCCGTTAAAGGTGACGGCGTTCTGTGATTCCTGCTTTTTAGTCATAGGACGCACGTTCGGCTGCTTTCCCGTCGATGAGGATGGATCTTGAGAGCATGTCGTGCACGCCGCCGACCTCCACGCCCATTTCGTGAAACTCCGTCAGCTGCATGAGCTGCCGCTTGCAGTTCGAACAGGCTGCGGCCACGTACTTTGCCCCGGTCTCGCGGATCTGCTCGACCTTCTTCTTGCCTGAGACGTTCATCCTGAAATCATAGATGGTGTCCATGGCCGAAAGGCCTCCTCCGCCTCCGCAGCACCAGTTCTCGTTCCTGTTGGGGTACATCTCCCGGAAGTCCTGGCAGGAGGCCTCCAGAATCACGCGGGGCTCCTCGGTAATCCCGCAGGACCGCCCGAAGTTGCACGGATCGTGATAGGTGACAGGCTGGGGGTTCTTGCTCTTGTCGAACTGGAAGCTTCCCTTCTTGACGTGATCCGAGGTGAACTCCAAGCAGTTGATGATCTCAAAGGGAAGGTCGCCCCACCAGCCTCCCTTTTCCATCATCATCTTCATGATTCGATAGGCGTGCCCGCATTCGCCCATGAACATGATCCGGCTGCCCAGCCGTTTGGCCTCGTCCACGTAAAGCTTGTTGTCGGCCTTCATGTCACCGTCGTTCCCGGTAAACAGACCGTAGTTTGCCCCATCGAAGCACTTGGAGCTCATGGTCCAGTTGTCGCCCATGCCAAGGACGTGAAAGACCTTGGCAACGCCCATGGTCGCCTCCGGGTTGACCAGCACGTCGCCCGAGGGAGGAATGTAGAAGTACTCCGCCCCTTCGGCATCAATCGGGATCTTGATGTCGATGCCGTGCTCGTCCTTCATCTCCTCCATGAGGAATTCAATGGCCGACTTGAATGCCGTCGGGCTGGCACCGTCTGTGTTGCCCGTCTCCAGCGAAACCTGGATCACTTTCTTCATGGTTTCAGGGGTTAATCCAAGGCCGTCCGCGATGGCCCGGCCTTTCCGGGTGATGACCGAGTTGTCGATGCCAAAGGGGCAGTAGGTTGCACACCTCCGGCAGCCCGTGCACTCATAAAACGCCTTGATCCACTTGTCGATGTCTTCATCCTTGAAATCGCCGTTTTGCGACACCTTGGCCATCAGCCGGCCCGAAAGCGTATTGTACCTTTTGTAGAGGCGGCGAATCAGGTCGGAGCGTTCCGCAGGGTTCAACTCTTTCTCCGGGGAGCCGTAGTACACCGGGCACACCTCGGCGCAGGTACCGCACTTGGCGCAGATCTCCATGTACATCTTGAGAGGCCGCGGTCCCTTCTTGATTGCACTCACGGATTCCACAACACGTTCTTTGATACTGGCTTCGCTCTCTTTCATGGTTTGTCCTCCATTTTATTTCTTCTCAATGAGCCTGAAGAAGCGATTTCGTGAAGAAAATCCCGCCGAAGTGGAGAATCTTGCTGAACGGGATGTAGACGATCAGGAGCTGTACCAGCATAAAGTGTGCTAGAAACCAGCCGTTGTCGGGAAGCTGAACGGAAGAAAGCGTCACCAGGCCGTAAAAATAATCGTGCGTCTGCTTGAGGTCGAAGTGTGAAAGAAAGCGCATGGCGTCGCCGGTGAGGAGGATGGCCAGGATGAGAAGCAGGGCGAAGAAGTCGTCCGGGGAAGAGATTTCGCGTACCCGGGGTACGACCATGCGCCTGATCATGATGGCGATCAGGCATACCAGAATGACCACTCCGGCGGCTCCCCCGGAGATGGCGGACATGGCGTCGATCTGCTCCGGGGTCCTGCCCATGGCCATGAGGATCCGGTCCGGAATCGCGGAAAACACACGGAGGTGACCGAACAAAATAAGGGCCAACATGGCATGAAACACCCACCCCATGGCCCACAGGACCTTGTCTCCCTTAAACAAACTCTTGAAGAGGAAGGTCTCTTTCATGAGTTCCACGAACTGTTTGCCGGAAGACTCGGGTGCCGGGAACAGGGTCATCTTCGGGGAAGGAAGGTTTTTCCACGCATAGATGCGGTAGATCATGCCGCCGATGAAGACCAGGAGTGTAACCAGAGGCAGGATGGCTCCGAACAGGATGCTCATGAGTGTTTCCCTCCTTTTCTCAATGAAAGGTTTTCGGACTTCCCAAAAAGAAATGTCTTGGTCATTTCCTTTTCGGTACCTTCTTGTGAACCAAGGCCCGGGCCACCAGTTCGCCCACCGATTGGACCTTCACGTCCAGTTTTGTCCTCCCCAGCAATTCGTTGAGACCATCGATGCAATTCGGACAGGATGTGGCGACGATCTTCGCGCCCGTCCGCAGGATCTGATCCGCCTTGATCTTTGCCATTTCGAGTTTTCGTTCGTTATATTCCGTGGTCGATCCGCCACCTCCCCGGCAGCACCAGTTCTCCGAGCGGTTCGGATACATTTCCCTGAAGTCGGAAACCGCTTTGCTCAACAGGTAGCGCGGCTCTTCCGTGATTCCGTAGTGTCGGCCGAGAATGCACGGATCGTGGTACGTAACGGGTTCCGTGATGCGGGAGGGGTCGAGACGAATTTTCCCGGATTTCAAGTATTTCAGCATGGTGTGGACAAAGCTTTCCACCGGGATGCTCATTTCCACGGAGGAGGTCTGGACGTTTGTCCACTTGGGCGGCCAAACCGTGTGCCCGCACTCGGACAAAACGATCTTCTTGGAGTTGAACTTCCTGACCATGGACAGGACTTTTTTATTGAAAGCACCCGAAGCGCCCTTTTCCATGAATCCCTGGAACAGTTCTCGGCTGTCCCAGGCCGCCGCGGTCATGGTCCAGTCTTCACCGGCCGCATTGAAGATCTCGGCAGCGGCCAGGAGGGAAAAGGGCATATACTTGATTTCTCTCTGGTTCGAGACGTACATCACGGCTGTATTGGGGCTGTCCAGCGGGATGGAGCCGTGCTCGTTTCCGATGCGGTGCCTCAGCTCTTCCTCGAGCCATTGAATGGTTTCGAGAAAATCGACCTCCCCCACATCATGGGAGGATGGAGGTGAAGAGGCGTGAGTCGCAGCGTGGGCAAGTGCTGGGTTTCCGGCACGTGCCCATGACGCGCCTGGGAGAGGGGCTGAAGGGACCTTCTCCCCGTGGGCATAGGCCTCTCCCGTTGCCTGCTCCTCTCTATCCTGTACCAGGGTTGTTGAGGGCCCGGTACCGGCCGGATTATGGCCGTTTGAGCGGAGTATCTGGATCTGCCGGTTGATGTCTTCCAGCTGCTCTTCGTCCATCAGGTCCTGAAGCGTGTAGTATTCAAGAACCGATTGCATCTGGATATTGATGAGCGACCAGATCGACCGGGACTCGCAGAGGCTTTTTCTGGCGCAGCAGTCCGGGTTAGCGATACACTCGGTGAGTTGAATCGGCCCGATGGTGGCCTTGACGATATCCAGGACCTTGATTTCCGACGCAGGCTTGGCAAGCCGGTATCCACCCCTTCTTCCGCTCGTCCCCAGGACCAGGGAGTTGCTTTTCAGGAGCATGGCGAGTTGTTCGAGGTAGTTCCTCGAGATACCCGTGATGGTGGATATTTCACTCAGGCGTACGGGGGTGTCGGGCGATGACCCCTGAGCGATCTCCACGATCATCCGGAGCGCGTAGGTGAGTCGCGTCGGCAGCTTCATTCCAATGGCTCCCAGGGATGAAAAAATGCTTGACAAACGAAAAAAAAACCAAGATACTCGAAGCAAGCCTTAATTATGAGTATTATGATCATATATATAACAATGATCAGGTTAAGATGTCAAGGGCTTTCT
>CAZSUQ010000209.1:0-7932 GCA_964609935.1 uncultured Thermodesulfobacteriota bacterium
AATGTCCTTCGTTCAGAATTCGCTCGAGACGGCTTTCGGTTTTCATTCCTTCAGATCCTCTCTCTCGATTTTTCTGGGCCCCCCATCCCGGCTGCTCTTCCAGCACTTCATGGGATTGATCTTCCGGTAGTTATCGAGCATATCCAGAGAGCGCAGGCGGTCGACGATCATCAACCAGCCGCATTGTATATCCTTGTCCACCTCACAGCTGCCGCTTGTGGTTGTGCCGCCGCAGGGACCGTTGAACAGGCTTTTGGAGCAGCGGGTGACCGGGCAGATGCCGCCGGTCAGGTGGAGCACGCAATCCCCGCAGGCCTGGCACCGCTCGGCCCAGACCCCCTGCTTTTCCGTCACGCCGATGAAGGTCGTGTCCAGGCCCGGCAGAATCACGGCGGCAGGGTACTTCTCCGCAAGGAACTGGATCCCCGCTCCACAGGCAATGGACAGGACCGCCTGGTAGTCCTCCAGGTAGGGACGCATGGTCTCGATGTATTCCGGGTCACACTGCCGCTCGATGGTCACTTCCTTGATGCTGATGGGCTTTTCCTCGGATTCCCGGGCCAGGCGGAGAGAGGAAGCGAGGATTTCCACCTCCTTCTGCCCCCCGGAGCGACACACGGTCACGCACCCGTGACAACCTGCCAGGAGGATGTTGTCGTAGGGAGCAAGCATCTCGAGGAGCGACTTGAGAGGTTTTTGTTCACCGATGATCATGGAGGATCTCCCTTAATGGGTTCATTGATTCTCTGCTAGGGAATCAATCTTTTTTTTCATTCTTCCGGGCCAGATTGATGGAACTCGGGCCCAGGGAGCGGATCTTTTCCACCATCTCGGTGGCGTACTGGACAAACTTGTTCCCCTCACCGGCGCTCAGGTTGAACATCCCCACCCGCTCGCCGCCCACACGCAGCTGGTCGAGAATGGGCGCGGTTCGCCCCACGCGGGCACGAGCCCGGAGGTTTCCGGACATGTAATGGCAGTCTCCTTCAAGGCAACCCACCACCATCACACCGTCCGCCCCCTTTTCAAAGGCCTTGAGGATCATGAGCTCTTCCACCCTCCCCGAACAGGGCAGCATCACGATGCTTGTCGTGTCCGGGTAAGACTGACGTGCAGAACCTGCCAGGTCTGCGGCGCTGTAGGCTCAATGCCGGCAGGCAAAGATGAGGACCTTGGGGTCGAAATCAGGAACTACGACCTTCTTTTCCTGTCCGGTTTCCTCATCGGTCTCCGGGTTTTCCTGTACGTTGCTCAATTTTCCCGACTCCTTTTTCAAAAGATGGAGCGTTCAACCTTTGGTCACGATCCAGACGCCTTGGACGAGAGGAACCCTCGAGCCCTTATTGTCCGCTCGCTGCCTGCTGTTCCGTGACCCCTTCCTGCACATCGGGCAGGGCTTCGATCTTGGCCAGTATCTGGCCGTGCGTGTAGTGCCGCAAGGTGATCGTCTTTGCCGGACACTCGGCAACACAGATCCCGCAACCGTGGCACAGGGCCGGGTTGATCTCGGCCGTGTGGTCCTCGTTGATAAAGGGTACGCCGTAGGGGCAGGCACGAACACAGGTCAGGCAAACCGCGCAGTGCTCCGGGTTCACGTAGGAGATGATTCCGGAGAGACGCAGGCTCTCTTTGGATAAAATCGTTGCAGCCCTGGCCACGGCCGCCTTGGCCTGGGAGATGGTCTCCGGGATGCTCTTCGGGTAGTGTGCCAGGCCGGCCAGGTAGAGACCGTCGCTGGCAAAGTCCACGGGGCGGAGCTTGGCGTGCGCCTCGATGAAGAACCCGACCTCGTTGCGAGGGGTCTTCAGCTGGGTGGCCAGTTCCTCGTTCTCCGCCGCGTCCGCACCCACCGAGAGAGCGAGAAGGTCGCCCTGGATCTGCACGCGGCTCTGCAGGGAGCTGTCCCTGACCGACACCTTTGCCTTTCCGTTCTCAAAGGAAACCTCCAGGGGATTGGTCTCCGGGTCATACCGGATGAAGTTCACCCCCTGCTTCCTGGCAGCCAGGTAAAGGGTCTCTGACAGGCCGTAGCTTCGGATGTCCCGGTACAGGACGTTCACTCGGATGTTGGGCCGCAGGGTTTTCAGGGCGCGGGCGTTTTTGATGGCCTGGTTGCAGCAGACCCTGGAGCAGTAGGGCCTTTCCTCATCCCGGGACCCGGCGCACTGGATCATGAGAACCGACTGGATCCCTTTGAGCGTGTCCGGCTCGTCCGCGATCCTTCGTTCCAGTTCCAGCTGCGTGAAAACGCATTCCTCTTCGCCCAGGCCGTGGATCTCGGGCCGGGCCTCCTGGCCGCCGGTGGCCACCACCACTGCACCATGCTCGATGGACGCCGTGGTTCCTGCAGGGGTCATGACCTCAGTCTTGTAATTGCCCAGGTAGCCGGTGTGGTCCACCACCACGGAGTCGGTCATGACCTCGATGTTCGGGTTGCTCTGAACCTCCTGCCGGATCTTGCTCAGGAAGGCCTGCACATCGTCCCCTTCCACGGTTTGACGGAGGTTCTTCAGGTTTCCGCCCAGCTCGCTCTCCTTTTCCCGCAGTAACACCGCAAATCCCGGCGGGGCGGCTCCGTGGGCGGCACCCATGCCGGACATGCCGCCGCCCACCACGAGCAGTTCGGAGCGGATACTGATCGCGCTTTCACTCAACGGAGCGGACTGGGTGACGTTTGCCACGGCCATTCTCGTCAGGCGCATGGCCTTCTGGGTGGCACGCTCGTTGTCCGACCGGTGCACCCAGGAGCATTGATCCCGAATGTTGGCCATGTCAAAGAGGTACTTGTTCACGCCTGACTGCTGGAGGGTCTCCTGGAAAAGGGGTTCGTGCGTGCGAGGCGAACAGGAGGCCACCACCACACGGGTGAGCCTTTGTTCGCGGATGATCTCACGCAACTGGTCCTGGTTGTCCTGGGAGCACGCATAGAGCATGTTGTTGGCATAGACAACGCCGGGAAGGCTTCTGGCATACTCCACCACTCTGTTCACGTCCACGATGGCGGCGATGTTGATGCCGCAGTGGCACACGAACACCCCCACCCGGGTCTCCTCGTCCGTCTCGTCCGGAGACTCGGATGGAAAGGTTTCCTCTTCCAGCAGATCGCCCCTGGCGCCGGACAGAACGCCGCTCGCGTAGGCTGCCGCACCGCTCGCTTCACTCACGGTCTCGGGGATGTCTTTGGGACCGTTGAATACGCCGCAGGTGAAGACTCCGGGCCTCGACGTTGCAAGCGGTTCATAGGAAGACTTCAAGGTGAACCCGAAGGCATCGGTCTCCACGCCGATTTGCTCTGCCTGCTTCTTTACGTCTTCGTTGATCTGCAACCCCACCGAGAGAACCACGAGATCGAACTCCTCGCTTCGGATCGTGCCCTCTTCATCCACGTAGCGCAGTTCCAGGTTCCCGGTCCGGGGGTCTTCATAGACCTTGCTCACCATGGCGCGCTGGAAGCGGACACCGTGGGTCGTTTGCGCCTGGGTGACGTAATCGTCGAAGCCTTTGCCAAAAGCGCGGAGATCGATGAAGAAGAGGGTTGCCTCGATGTCGGGGTCGTGCTCCCGTGCGATGATGGCCTCCTTGGTGGCGTACATGCAGCACACAGAGGAGCAATAATCCCGGTTGCAGCTCGTGTCGCGCGATCCGACGCACTGGATCCAGGCGATGCGGCGCGGCTCCTTTCCGTCCCCGGGTCGCGTCACATGCCCGGCCGTGGGGCCGGAAGCGGACAGGATCCGCTCGAACTCGATGCTCGTGATCACGTTGGGGTAGGCGTCGTAACCGAACTCGGACTTCAGGTTGCCCGGAACGGTGTCGAACCCCGGGGAAAGGATGACCGAGCCCACCTCGAGATCCATGGTTTTTCCGCTGTCCTCGTGGTGCACCGCGCCTGCCTGGCAGGCCTCCACGCACTGGTAGCACTCGCAGCAGACCCCGCACTCCAGGCACCGGCCGGCATCCACGCGGGCGCTTTCCTCCCCGCCGGTCTTCACCTTTTCCACCGGGTGGAGAAGGGTGTCGAGTTTCACCCCTTCCATCTCGTCGTCGGTGGGACGGCCGATCTGGGCTGGGCGGCCTCTCCCCTCGCGAATGTTCTTGCGCTGAAGAACCCGGTCAATGGAGATCGCTGCTTCTTTGCCGGATCCAATGGAATGGATGAAGGGCTTCTTTCCCAGTGCCAGCTCTCCGCACACAAAGACGTGACCCAGGTTGGTCTGCAGGGTCAGGGGATCGAACTCCTTGAAAACATTCGAAAGGTTCTCTTCGCCGGAAGCGTCCGCAGGGGATTCTTCCGCCTCCCCCTTCTTGGGTTTCGGTGTGGGACCCGTGGCGAGCAGGATGGCCTGGTATTCCAGCGACAGCTTCGAAAGGACGTCCTCTCCGGTGACCTTGTTGTTGAGAACCGTTTTCACCCCAAGGCCGAGGACCGCGTCGATCTCCGCCTGGCGCATCTCCGGAGGGACAACCTTTTCCGAGAGCCTGTTCAGGCTTCCTCCCACGCGATCCGTGGCCTCGAATACGGAAACCTGGTAGCCCTGCAGCCGGAGGTAGCATGCGGCGGTCAGCCCTGAGGGCCCGCCGCCCACGATGGCAACCCTCTCGTTCCTGTCCGCAGCAGGTTCCGGAAAGAGGATCTTCCCTGTTTTCTTTGCCTCGTAATCGAACAGGAAGTGCTTGAGTGCACGGATCTGGACAGTGTAATCCACTTCCCTCCGGGTGCAGGCCCGCTCGCAGGGCCTTGGGCACGCGAGGCCGGTCAAACCGGGGAAGGGGTTGTCCTGCCTCACCAGTGCGAGTGCCTCTTCGTACTTGCCAACCTGGGTGAGGGCCACGTAGCCCTGAACACTGATGTTTGCCGGACAGGCCTCCCTGCAGGGGGCCGTGCCGCGCTTGGTGATGGAAAAGGTGTTGGGGATGGCCTGGGGATAGAGCTTGTAGATCGCCTTCCGTCCGGTCAGGCCCTGTTCGAACTCCGATGGAATCTCGATGGGGCAGACCTGTTCACAGGCCCCGCATCCGGTGCAAAGGTCCGTATTCACATAACGCGGGTCGCATCGCACCTTTGCCGTGAATTTCCCCACGCTGCCTTCCAGCCCGAGAACCTCCGCATTGGGGATGAGCTTGATGTTGGGGTGTCGTCCCACCTCCACGAGTTTCGGGGAGATGATGCACATGGAGCAGTCGTTCGTGGGAAAGGTCTTGTCCAGCGTGGCCATCTTTCCGCCCACGGCCGAATCCTTTTCCACGAGGTAGACCCGGAAGCCGGAGTTGGCCAGGTCAAGGGAAGCCTGAATCCCGGCGATGCCGGCACCCATGACAAGGACAGCGCCCACGGGCTTTCCGTCGGCCTGTTGTGCTCCAGTTTTGTATTGGCTTGTCTCGTTCATGCTGGTAACCGCTCCCTGGGTTGCAACGGTTAGGTTCTTTAATCTGAAAAGACCTTACGTTTTATAATCCCACGGTTTCGAGCAAGGGAATCGGGTCGATCAGATGGGCCTTCCATCGATTCACATGCCTGGTTTCCGATGTGCACGCTGCCACAAGCTCTGTGGCGTAAAAAATGGGCAGGACCGGATGTTCGCTGTCTTCCTTCTTCAGGTCCAGCTGCCTGGATTCCAGGTTTGCCTGACACATGGGGCACATGGTGACGATCCCCTGGGCCCCTGCAGCAACGGCTGCCTTGACCAGGCGGGAAACCAGAACGCGCGTGATGTCCGGGCGCGGCATGGCCAGGCTGCCTCCGCAGCATTCGGTTTTAAAGGACCACCGAACCACATCACCGCCGAGGACCCGGATGAGAAGGTCCGCACTCTTTGGATCCTCATGCTCCCCGGATCCGGTCACCGAAGGGGGACGCGTGATGAGGCAGCCGTAATAGGGGGCCAGCTTCATCCCCTTTAAAGGGGTTTTCACCTTGTCCCGGATCGTCTTGAGCGTGTCGGTGCTCCGGAGGATGTCACCGATGTGGAAGACCGGGGTCGGGCGGGTTTCTTTTCCCTCCCTGTCCGCTTCCTCCTGCATGGCCTTTTGCGCCACCTTCAATCTCTGGAAGCATGCCGCACACGGCACGATGAGCTCCTTGCCCGTCTCTTCGGCGATCCGGAGGTTGCGCGCTGCCAGATCCACGGCCAGCGTGTGATCGGTCATGTGTGCGGAAGAGGCTCCACAGCAATTCCAGTCCGGAATCTCCGTCAAGCCGATGCCGAGAATCCGGGCCGTTTCCTTGACCGAGTCATCGAACTCCCAGGCCGTTCCGTGAAGCGAGCACCCGGGATAATACGCATACTCCACCAGGGTTTCCGTCTCTTTTGCCTTTTCAGCAACCAACCGGGAACCTCCTTTTATCCTGGGTCTTCGTGCCGATTATTTCTCTTCTTTGCTTTTCTTGAACAGGGCCTTGACCTCTTTCCTCCCCTGTATTCGAACGGGAGTGAACTTGATCTTGTTTCGCTTCATCATCTGGAGGCCAAGGCCCATGTCCGTGAAGAAGTCGCCGGAGCGGAGCTTGTAGCCTGCAATCATTCCCATCTCGAATACCCGTCCGTGGGCACGAATGGAGTTCAGGAAGGCCTTGTGAAAGGCAAGAACCCTTGGTTCCTGCGCCCCCTGTTTGCGGGCCACGGCCCTTGCCCTCAGCTCGTCCATGAGCCGGGCGATGTCGATGCCGTTCGGACACCGGGTTGTGCATGTCTCGCAAGCCGCACAGACCCAGATCGTCCTGGAGGCCAGCAGGGTCTCTTCCTGGCCGTAGCAGCACATACGTACGACCTGCATCGGCTTGAAATCGAAATACTCGGCAGCCGGACAGCCCGCAGAGCATCGACCACACTGGTAACACGCGGTTACATCCGCCCCGGCATCGCAGAGTTCCGCCAGGAATTCCTCTTTCGGCTCCGGAGTACAGATCGGTTCCTGTGCCATTTCGTTCCCTTCCGGTTATCTGGCGTTTTGTCTTCCTCACGGGTGATAAAAATCGAGCAGCTCCGGGATCTTTGCCTCCCACCCGAGAGGAAGGATGACCACACCGTCGCAGACGGTCTCGAGTTCCTTCATGAAGCCCGCTGCTATTTCCAGACCGGCCTTGGACTTGATGGGTGCCTTTTGGATCTTTCGGATCACTTCCTCGGGCACATTGGGCTTGCCGGGCATGTTGTTCAGGTATTTTGCCATGCCCACCGACTTGAGCAGGACGATGGATGCAAATACCTTCATCCCGGTTCCGGCAGCAGCCTCGGAAAAGGCCTTGATCGTTTCCTTCTCATACGTGGGCCCCAGAAACACGAACTGGGCGCCGAGTTTGGCCAGTTGGGAAATGCCCTCAGCCCTTTTCCTGTTTGTCTGCTCGTCGTCCGAGATCTCGACATTCACCCCTGCGTGGAAGGAGGGGGCCTTTTCCACAGGGTGTCCGGACAGGTCCTTTCCCTCCCGGAACGAAGAGACCGCTTCCAGCATTCCCTTCATGTCCAGGTCGTTGCAGGGTGCGGCCAGGGGGTGGTCTCCGTAAGTAGGGTCTCCGCCCTCGTTGAGAATGACGGATTGAACCCCGAGAGCCCAGGCCGCCAGCAGGTCGCTCTGAAACGCCAGTCGGTTTCGATCCCTGGAGTTGATCACCAGGATGGGCTCCATGTTTTTCTGCTGGAGGTGCTGGCACAGGGCAATGGGGCTCATTCGCATGGTTGCCACCGGGTTGTCCGTGAACGAGATGGCGTCGATCCGCCCCTTCACGGCCAGCGCGGCGTTCAACAGGTTTGTCGGGTCGGTTCCCTTGGGAGGATCCATCTGGACGATCAGCGAAAACTTTTTCTGATTCACCACTTCAGCGAATCTCATTCTTCCTCCTGAATTTTCATTGTGAAAAAAACATCGTCATTCCTTCCAGCGTAGAAGGAGCAACCGGATCGATGGGTAGGGCTGATAAAGGGATAAAAAAGG
>CAZSUQ010000210.1:0-7929 GCA_964609935.1 uncultured Thermodesulfobacteriota bacterium
GATTTAACTATCCTTTCTCTCCCTTCCATGTCCTCTTCTTCCTTGCCTCCCTTTGCCTGCCGTCATGCCAGGAGAAGGAAATCAATGAAAAACCCGAAGCTTTTGAGGAGAAGCTTCTCACCTTCCGGGACCAGCTCTTCGGGGTGTCCGCTGCTGATCCGAAGAACGTCTGGGTTGTGGGGGATTTCGGCATTATTCTTCACTCCGGGTCCGGGGGGGATACATGGGTTCAGCAGGACAGCGGCACTGGAAAGGCCCTTCTGGACGTGGATTTCGTGGATTCGAAAAAGGGTTGGGCCGTGGGCCAGGGCGGTCTGGTGATCCACACCTCGGACGGAGGGATGCACTGGACCCCTCAGCAGAGCAACACGGACAACAGGCTCATGTCCGTGGACTTTGCAACCGCGAAGAAGGGGATCGCCGTGGGCGTGTTGGGGACCATCCTGGAAACCGACAATGGAGGGATAACCTGGACGAACCGCTCCATGGGCGAGGACGTGGTGTTGAACGAGGTCTTCCTGAAGGACCCCGGGCACGGCTGGATCGTGGGGGAATTCGGTACGATTCTTCGAACCGAGGACGGGGGCGTGCACTGGACAAGGCAGGAGAGTGGAATCGCCGAAGCCTCCCTTTTCGGGGTCTTCTTCCTGAATGCCGCGGACGGATGGGCCGTGGGCCAGGACGGGATCCTGCTCACCAGCCGGAACAAAGGAAAAGACTGGACCCGCAGGCAGCCGGATTTCGGTAAAACCCTATTCGACGTGGCGGTGACCCCGGTAATGGGTTACATCATCGGGGCGGACGGCCTGGTCCTCGAGAAGAAGGGCGACTGGGTGGAAAGCGATCGTGTCATCGCCTTCTCCTGGCTGCGTGACCTGTGCCTTGTGGACAAAACCGGCTGGATGGTGGGAGACCGGGGCATGGTTCTGAAAACCGCTGACGGCGGGGAGGCGTGGACGTTTGTCCTCATGAAAGAGGAATAAACAAAAATCCTTTAACAGGGGCGGCTCAGGGGTTCAAGCGTTGGCTCACCGGGTTATCCGTGCAATCGTGAAATACCGTTTCCCGGCTCTCTGCCTGATCTGTCTGGTCACGGCCTTCTTTCTCTACCGGCTCACACAACTTTCGGTTGCCACGAGCTTCGAGGACCTGCTCCCCCAGCAACACCCGTACATCAAGGTTCACAACGAGTTCCATGAGCGGTTCGGCGGTGCGAACGTGATCTCCCTGGCGGTGAAGGTAAAGAACGGGGACATCTTCAACACACAAACCCTGCAGAAGATCCAGCGGATCACCGAGGAACTCGACCGGCTGGACGGGGTCAATCACTACCAGATCGTGTCGCTGGCACACAAGAAGATCAAGCACGTGGAGGCCACCTCGTGGGGGCTGGAGGTCTCGGCCGTGATGTGGCCGGAGGTGCCCTCCTCCCCTGAAGAGATCACCTCCCTGCGGGACCGGGTCCATCACGAGCCCACGGTCTACGGCGGCCTCGTCTCCCTGGACGAGAAGATGGCCCTGATCAGCGCCGCGTTCATCGAAGGGCGGCTCAACTACGCCTCCCTCTTCCGGGATGTCCAGGAGATCGTGAAACGTGAAAGCGACGAGAACACAGAGGTCTTTGTCACGGGCCAGCCCATGCTCTATGCGTGGATTTATCGCTACACCCCCCAGATGATCCTGATCTTCGTGGTCACGGGCCTGGTCATGGTCACCCTGCTGTGGCTCTACTTCCGAACGGTTCAGGGGGTGTTCATCCCCATGCTCTCCGCCGGCGTGAGCGCTGTGTGGGGACTTGGGTTTGCCGGCCTGCTCGGGTACAACCTCGACCCCCTCATCCTCGTGGTACCGCTTCTCATCACGGCAAGGGCCATCAGCCACTCCGTGCAATCCATGGAGCGCTACCACGAGGAGTACGTCCGGCTCGAGAACAAGGAAGAGGCCGTGATCCACGCTTACAGCGAGCTCCTTTCCCCTGCCGTCCTTTCCATTGTAACCGATGCAATGGGGGTCTTTCTCATTGCCATCTCCACCATCCCGGTGATGAGAAAGCTCGCCTTCTTCTCGAGCTTCTGGGTCCTGAGCATGATCTTCAGCGTGAGCCTCCTGCACCCCATCCTCCTGTCCTACCTCCCCCCGCCCCGCAGGCTCATCGAACAGGACATCCGGTTCGGTGCGGGCGTCTGGGGAAGGGCCACGCTCTGGATGAAGCAGGTGTGCACGGGCCCGCGGCGAACCTGGGCCTGGCCCGTGGTCCTTGGTTGTGTGGTGTTCGGTGTGTTCTACTCCACCAAGCTGCAGGTGGGCGACCTGCGTGCCGGCTCCTCGATCCTCTGGCCCGACTCCCCTTACAACGTTTCCTCCCGGAACATCAACGAGCGGTTCATGGGGGAGAACCGGCTGCTGGTCATCGTCAAGGGAAGCGAGCCCGACATCCTGAAGAAGCCTGAAGTCATGCGGGCCATGGAGGCCTTTCAGCGCCACATGGAAAGAAGCCCGGACGTGGGCGGTACCTACTCCATCGTGGATATGGTGAAGAACATCCAGATGACCTTCCATGAGGGGGATCCAAAGTGGAGGACCGTGCCGGAAACGTGGGTGGACGTGGGCCAGTTCCTCTACCTCTTCCTGGCCGGGTCCAGCCCCGGGGACCTGGATCACTTCATCGATCCCAAGGCAATGCTGGCGAACGTTGCCGTTTTCTATCGCGACTACAAGGGGGACACGATCCGAAGGGCCATTGGCAGGGCAAAGAGCTACATCGAGACCCATCCCGTGGAAGGGGTCCGGTTCTACCTGGCAGGGGGCATCATCGGGGTTCTTGCTGCCGTGAACGAGGAGGTGGTCTATTCCGAGAAGTGGAGCGTGATCGCCATCTTCCTCATTGTGTTCGTTCTCTGCACCCTCTCCTTCCGGAGTCTCCTGGCGGCCATGATCCTCATCATTCCCCTGGCGATCTCCAACCTGCTGGCTTCGGCGTTCATGGCCTGGAAGGGGATCCCGCTCAACATCAACACCCTCCCCGTGGCCTCGCTGGGCGTGGGTGTGGGTGTGGACTACGGGATCTACCTGCTGAGCCGCATCAGGGAAGAGCACCGCACCCGGGGAGGGGTGGAGCCGGCCGTGGCCGAGGCGATCCTCACCACGGGAAAGGCCATCCTCTTTACGGCAACTACGCTCATTGCGGGCGTGATCTTATGGACCTTCTTCTCTCCCCTCAGGTTCCAGGCCGAAATGGGCCTCCTCATCGCGCTCCTGATGGCCTTCAACATGTTCGGCGCCCTCTTCCTGATACCCCTGCTGGTGAACCTCTTCAAGCCGAGGTTCCTGAAGGGATCAAGTACCTGATAAGGAGGATTGACTGATTACTATTTGTACCCGGCGGAGGAAACCATGAATCCGAATACAAAGAAATACACAATGAAAATGGCAATCCTTTTTATCCTGACATCCTCGATGATGCTTCTTTCGAGTCCTGCCTGGAGCCTGGACATGGGGAAGTGGCACGTGCAGGGCTTCTTCGAGAACAACACCGTGGTCCGGGACACGGACGGTTTCCAGTACGGCTTCATGGATGATCTGGAGTTCATCCAGGTGCGCAACACGCTGAAACTGGAGACGACCCTGGACATCCGCAAGGGCTTTTCCATCTCCAGGCAGCTCGATTTCAACGTGGAAAAGATGTTTGCGAGCTTCCGGGCCGCCTATGACGCCATCTATGACCTCAGGCGTTTTGCCATCGATGAGGAGTTCCGCACCGGGAAATTCGAGCTCGGCGAATACGATCTCAAGTGGGAACACGACCTTCGCGAGATCTACCTGGACATCTCGTTCTGGCGGGTGTGGGCCAGGCTGGGCAGGCAGATCGTTTCCTGGGGGGAGACGGACGGATTCCGCATCCTGGACATCGTGAACCCGCTGGACACCAGTTACAACCTCTTCTTCATCATGCCCGAAGAGAACCGCATTCCCAAGTATATGGCACGGCTCATCCTGACCCTGCCGGATGTGAAAATATTGACGAACACGGATCTGGAGTTCCTTGTCATACCGGACAAGCGCCCCACGCTACAGGCGCCGGCGGGCGCCCCCTACGCCATTCCCCTGCCCTTCACCCTACCCACGGTGGCCGGCATTACGCCCCGGCTCAGAACCCATGAAGACATGCCGTCAGCCACCTTTGAGGAACCGGAGTACGGTGTGCGGCTCACCAGCCTTTTCGACCGTCTCAACTTTTCCCTGGCCTACTTTCACGGCATCCAGCAGAATCCCGCTGCCAGGCTCTCCAGCGTGGATATAAATCTGGATCTGGGGACGACCCTCACCTCTGACGACTGGACCCAGCTGAACATGAGGGAAATCATACGGGAGATTCGACAGGAGTTCGGGGCCGACTTCGAGGTGCTGGTGAACATGGACATGGTCCACCCCTTTGTGGATGTGGCGGGATTCTCCTACAACTTCTTCGAAGACCTCACCGAGATCACCTTCCGGGGCGAGTTCACCTACACGTGGGACATGGCCGTGATCGATCTCACGGCAAGGGATCTGGTGCGAAAGCTGGATCGGATCGACTGGGCCGTGGGGTTCGACCGGAACACCTGGATCCACCTCCTGAACAAGTCCACCACCTTCCTGTTCGCGCTCCAGGTGATCGGCCGCCATTACCAGGCCTCGGTGCCGAACGAGGGCAACCTGCTCGGCTTCCCGGTCACGCTGAACCTCATGCGGCGCGATTCCTACATGGTCACGCTCACGGCGCGAACCACCTATCACCACGGGTTCATCATCCCCACACTCTTTCTCGCCTATGACGTGGACGGTTTCCTGATCCAGAACTTCATGCTCCAGTGGATCGTGAACAACCACCTGAGCTTCATTCTTTCCGAGAACGCGGCCTTTGGAGACAGGGTCAAGGACATCGAGCGGGACCCCTTCCTCCACGACAGCCAGGTTTCCTTGAGGACCGTGATCCAGTTCTGAGGGGAAGCTTACGTCCTAGAAGAAAATTCCGGCTCAAGCAAGGGGGAAACAACGCAGGAACCCTTACCCCTTGCGTGCCCGTCATGCCTGTTCCCCGAGATAAACCGGGCTGGACCATGACATGGACAGTGGGCCCCCGGGTTCTTTCCGGGCGACCCGCACGTAGAGGTAGTGACGCCCCTCGTCCAGAACGAGCTTTTCATCCAGGATGCCTCCGGGAGAAGTAAAGAGAAGACACCCGTCCTTCACCACCTCGATGCGTTCCGCATCGGACGGGGCCAGCACCCGGAGGCGCACGGCTCCGTCGTGCGCCCCGCTCTCGCCCATGAGGATATGACGTCCAGCGGTTTCCACTGCCATGAGAACCGGTACCCTCCTGGATCCCGTGGTCGTGGCCAGGGTATGGCGGTTCCACAGCCCACTCCAGAGAGCGTCGCGGGTAAGGGCCGGGGCAGCGATCCCGGTGAGGGTGCCGCGAAAGGGGAGCACCCCTCCGCTTGGATCACACTGGCGGACCACGTCGTTTCCCGGTTGGCCCATGTGGTTGTCCGTCCCCCCCACGAAACTGATCCGGAACAGGCCGTTGCCGTCCCTGACCCACCGCTTGTACAGCAGTCGCCGGAGGGTGATGGTCTCATCATTCCTGTCCGGGATGTAATCGATCAGGGGTTCTTCGGGGCCGCATGCGGCTTCCACGGGAGGGGGACCTTCGGCGTTACCATGCTTGGAGCAGATCTCCACGTTGCGCACGAAGTCCCCGTCCATGTAGTTCCAGTCGGTCCGGTGATCCCCGCTGGGCATCTCCCCGTTCATGGAGGGTGTGTGGGGAATGGTCAGGGCCGAGCCCTCGGCCCCCGGCGAGGGGGGCCTTAAATCGGCCAGCCCTTCCCAGAGCGCAACCGCATCCTGGGCCACAACATCGCTTCCGGAACCGGGAAAGGAGGTGGTCATCCTCGTGGGCGGCACGTTGTCCAGGTCCTTGAAGATAACGCACTTGTGCCCGTATCCGGCATCGGTCCCCATCCAGGGGCGTAACATGTGGGTGTTGGTGTACTCCCAGCCGGGAAAGATGATAAAGGGCTTCCCCTTGACCGGATCCTCGTTGTTGAACTCCCGGCTGACGCGCAGCAGGCTTTGCCACAGGTCCGGGTCCCCTGAAGGGAGGAACCACACCGGTGGGATCTCTGCGTGGTCGGTCAGGGAAAGAAAATCCAGGTTTCCGCCTTCCGGGTCACGGGCAAACCTGCAGGCATCCCCGGGAAGGGCCCGGCATCGGCACCAGATAGGCGCGTCAAAGGAATAGAGGGAGTGGGTGTGCAGGTCGCCCCAGTATATATTGTCCAGCCC
This sequence comes from uncultured Thermodesulfobacteriota bacterium, assembly GCA_964609935.1. Taxonomy (GTDB): domain Bacteria; phylum Desulfobacterota; class DSWW01; order DSWW01; family DSWW01; genus CAYTRL01. Next base: position 6,331 of record CAZSUQ010000210.1, read on the forward strand.
TAGGCCGAAGCGGGACAGGAAGTAGCCCTCCACCGAACCGTCCTGCTGGCCCGGTTCCTTGAGTGCATCCCACCCCTTTTCCCTTCCGCAGCGGATATTGAGGGCGCCGGCCGCACAAGCGGCGGCAGCGGTTCCCACATACCTCATGAAGGACCGCCTTGAAGGGTTTGGGGGATCGGGATGAGAGCTTTTTCCGTTGCTGGACATGTCAGCGCCTACCGTGACGGATCCTGGTGTGCGTAAGGCCTGTCCACGAAAGGGACAAAGAAGCGCATCAGGAGATTCTCGGATACCTGTTCATCGTATCTGAACCCAATCCGATTGGGAACACGATCCATGGGCATGAATGCCGTACCGAAAATCCAGTCCCATACACTGAGGACGACCCCGAAGTTGTATCCGGCGGGTCGATCCGGTGATCTGTCGTGATGCCAGATATGCATGCGTGGAGAATTCAGGATATAGCGTAAAGGGCCCCAGGATATATTCAGGTTTGCATGATTCAGGTTGCCGATGGTTGTGGAGATGACCGCCACAACGAGGATGGCATCCCATCGGGCTCCAAGCAGTGTCATGGGCAAATATTTCAATGTCTTGTAGATAATGAGTTCCCCCCAGTGGAACCTGAAGTTTCCGATCCAGTCCATGACGTGGATGGAGTGGTGCACGCGGTGGATCTTCCACATCCAGCCCACGCGATGAAGCAGGTTGTGGACACACCACTCCAGGAAATCAGCAAGGACAAGATATACACAGACCTGTACCCAGAGAGGCGTTGAGGACATAAAGGTAAACGCACCGGAGAAACGATTGAGCGTAACCGAGAGTGGCACCCCGGACCCTGTGGGGACGCTGGAAAAGAGGAATGCCACGAAAAGGCCCCAGCTGTAACCGTTGAACACGAGCCAGAAAATGTCCTGTCCCAGTTGAGGACGGATAAGGGGCTGCCCCTTTCGCCAGGGTCTCAGGCGCTCGAGCACAAGAACGCCTAGAGAAACCACGATCAGCCAGAATCCGTAATGGTTCCACATGTTTCAAACCACCTCACTCTTCCTGTCCCTCACTTCTTGCCGCGGGTGTCCCCTTTCAGGAACCGGGCAAAGGCGCCCTGCATGAACTCCGTGGCAAAGATGGCGGGCATGAATCGTTCCGCCTCCTGGTAGTCCTCCATGGCCTTCCGGTTCAAGGTGCCTTTGATAAAGGTCTTTGCCATGTGGCTGTTGGCCGCGACCCGCTTGGCGATCTCCTCGCACTTGGGAAGGAGTTCGTCATCCTCGAAAACATCGATCACCACACCGAGCCGTTTGGCCTCTTCCGCACTGACTTCCATGGCGGACATGCAGAGGTAGGCCACCACGCCCTTGCCCAGTTTCTCGAGCCCCCGGGTGACGGTCCAGGCGGGCACGGCCCCGTGGTTGATCTCCTTCAGGGCGAACCTGGCGCTCTTTGCGGCAAAGCACATGTCGCAGGCGCCCGAGATCTCGAAACCGAAACCGAATGCGGCACCGTTGACCGCGGCAATGACCGGCGTCTCGCTGAACTCCAGGGCCTTGAAGGGCACAAAGCATGTCTTGACGAACTCGAAACCGGCTTCGGTCT
>CAZSUQ010000211.1:0-7897 GCA_964609935.1 uncultured Thermodesulfobacteriota bacterium
CAAGATCATCCCTCAGGTCATGAAGGGACTCCTGGAGAAGACCGGGACCTCCATGGACGACATCTCCAAGATCATCTATCCCTGCTTCCTCTCAAAGAGGATTCACCTGGGCCTGGCAAAGAGCATCGGCGCGAGTCCGGAGAAGATCGTTGACAACATGCACGAGATCATGGGCGACACCGGAGCAGCACATCCCCTGGCCATGCTTATCGCCGCCCTGGAAGAGGCGAACCCGGGCGACAAGATCATCATGGCCAGCTTCGGGCAGGGGAGTGACGCCCTGTTGTTCGAGGTGACCGATGCCATCAAGGACCTGCCCGAGCGGAATGGGATCAAGGGGTCCCTGGCAAGAAGGCTGGAAGTGGACAACTACTCAAAGTTCCTCAAATGGAGAGACCTCATCAACGTGGACATGGGTATCCGGGCCGAATCCAAGAAGCAGACCGCCCTTTCCGCGCTGTGGAGACACCGCGACATGATCCTGGGCATGAAGGGCGGCAAGTGCACCGAGTGCGGCACCCCGCAGTTCCCCAAGATGCGCATGTGCGTGAACCCGGAGTGCCACAAGGTGGACACACAGGAAGCGTATGAATTCGCTGACAAGCCGGGCATCGTGAAAAGCTTCACCGGCGACATGCTTGCCGTGAGCGTGGAGCCTCCTGCCATCTATGGGCTCGTGCAGTTTGAAGGGGGCGGCAGGACCATGGCGGATTTCACCGACTGCGAGCTGTCCGAGGTTAAGGTGGGCATGCCGGTGAAGATGACCTTCCGGATCAAGTACCATGATGCAGACAGGGATTTTAACGGCTACTTCTGGAAGGCGGTTCCGCAAACCTAATCGCCCCTATAGGGCTTTCTCTAAGGAGGAAAAAACATGGCAACAGGAATTCGAGATAAAGTCGCCGTTCTTGGCATGGGATGCACACGATTCGGCGAGCGATGGGACTGCAGTGCGGAAGACCTGATGGTGGAGGCCTTTCTGGAGTGCCTCCAGGATGCAGGGATCGACAAGAAGGAGATACAGGCCGCCTGGTTCGGAACCTGTTTTCCTCAGATCCACGTGGGTGGAAGCGCCATCCCCATGTCGATTGCCCTGCGGCTCAACAATATACCGGTGACCCGGGTGGAGAACTTCTGCGCAAGCGGTACGGAAGCTTTTCGTGGTGCGGTTTACGCGGTGGCATCCGGGGCCTACGACATCTGCCTGGCCCTGGGCGTGGAGAAGCTCAAGGACACCGGGTATGGGGGTCTTCCCGAATTCGGCGCCGAGGCCGGGCCGCGAAACTTCATGGTGGGGCCGAACATGACCGCCCCGGGGAGCTTTGCCCAGCTGGCCAGCGGCTACGGGGCCAAGCACGGCGTGGCCGATGATGAGATCAAGCGCGCCATGGCTCACATATCCGCAAAGAGCCACGCCAACGGTGTGAACAACCCCAAGGCGCACCTGAGAAAGGCCATTTCAGAGGAACAGATCATGGCCTCCCCCATCATCGCCCATCCGCTGGGTCTGTTCGATTGCTGCGGTGTGAGCGACGGGTCTGCCTGCGCCATCGTCACCACGCCGGAGATCGCCAAGAGCATGGGGAAGTCGGATCTCATTTCCGTGAAGGCCCTGCAGCTCTCCCTGAGCAACGGCTATGAAATGGCGTTCAACGAGTGGGAAGTGGATCACTTTGTCACCACGAGCATTGCCAGCAAGAAGGCCTACGAGGAGGCCGGCATCAAGAACCCCCGGGAAGAGCTCAGCATGATCGAGGTCCATGACTGCTTCTCCATCACCGAGCTGGTGACCATGGAGGACCTCCACATCTCGGAGCGCGGCCAGGCCTGCAAGGACATCATGGACGGCTTCTATGACGCTGACGGCGGGGTTCCGTGCCAGATCGACGGGGGCCTGAAGTGCTTCGGCCACCCCATCGGGGCCTCGGGCCTGCGGATGCTCTACGAGATGTATCTTCAGCTTCTGGGCCGTGCCGGAGACCGGCAGCTCAAGGATCCCAAGCTGGGACTTACACACAACCTGGGCGGTTTCCCGGTCATGAACGTGTGCAGTGTGGGTATTGTGGGCCGGTACGGGGAGTGATCCCGGCCCGGCGAAGGAGAAGCACTCACGACCTTTTTGTCCGGTCGAAACCATTGTGCTGAGACAGGACGCTCCCGGAAGCTGCTTTCCGGGAAACAGCTCACGGCGCTTGCTTCCCCGTGGGTCTTGTCCTCCAGCAGCGGTTGTTGGGCTGATGGCCTTCTCAGGCCATCCGTTGGGCGCTTCTCCTTTGCCGGAGCCGAAAAGGGATTGTCGAGAGAGCTTCCTTTGAAATCCGTTCTTTCGCGGCCCTTTCAGGCGGCAACGGGTTGGAGGCCCATCAAGAGGCACAACGGCAGGGCCCCATGATCGAGATCAAGGTCTTCATGAACTCCGCGGTGGAGGAGGTCCTTTCCTTCAAGTGCTGCAACCTCCATGGCCAGAATATGGAGATCCACCTGAAGAACACCGGCGAAGAGCCCCTGACGGTTCCCGGGGCTTGCGAGCTCGTGGGAACGGATGAAGAGAAGAGGCTCCGCATCGAAAACCTCTTCCCTCCGGGACCCTATCAACTTCCTCCGGGGGAGCCGTTGGCATGCTACTGCTCCCTGGAGGATGAGGTTTTTTGCAGGTACAGTTGGATCGTTTTTCAGGATGCCCAGGGGCAGGAACACCGGGCGCCGTTGAATGCGAATCATGAAAAGGGGGTAAGCAAGCCATGCTGAAACGGGAAATCTATACAGAGGAACACGAGATCTTCAGGGACGCTTTCAAGAAGTTCCTGGAAAAGAATGTGGTCCCCTATCAGGAGGAATGGATCAAGGCGGGGATCGTGTCCCGCGACGCGTGGAGGGCCGCGGGCGAACAGGGGTTCATCGCCCCGTGGCTTCCGGAGGAGTACGGCGGCTCAGGGGCGGACTTCCTCTACAGCTGTGTCGAGATCGAGGAGATGTCCAACATCGGAGAGACCGGGTTTGCCCTGAACCTTCACGGCGAGATCGTGGTGCCGTACATCGCGAGCTTCGGTTCGGAAGAGCAGAAGAAGAAATACCTGCCCAAGTGCGCAACAGGGGAATGCATCACCGCGGTGGCCATGACCGAGCCCAATGCCGGCTCCGATCTCCAGGCCCTGAAGACCACGGCCGTCAAGGATGGCGACTCCTATGTGATTAACGGCCAGAAGACCTTCATCACCAACGGGATCATCAACGACCTGATCATTGTGGCCGCCATGACCGATCCCAAGGCCGAGCCGCGCTATCAGGGGATGAGCCTGTTTCTCGTGGAGGACGGCACACCGGGGTACGACAAGGTGCGCAAGCTGGAGAAGATCGGCATGCACTCCCAGGACACGGCCGAGCTGTTCTTCGAGGACTGCAAGGTGCCGGCTGAGAACCTGCTGGGCGGCCAGGAGGGGCAGGGGTTCGTTCAGCTCATGACCAAGCTCCAGCAGGAGAGGCTGGTCTGTGCCGTGGGCGCGGTGGCGAGCACCTGGGCGGTACTGGAATGGACCAAGAAGTACATCCAGGAGAGGGTCATCTTCGGAAAGCCCATCAGCAAGTTCCAGAACACCCGGTTCAAGATGGTGGAGATGTACACCATGGCCGAGGTCCTGCAGACCTTTCTCGACAGGCTCCTTGTGGAGCACATGAAGGGGAACAACATCGTGAACGAGACCTGCATGGCCAAGTGCATCTGTACCGAGGAACTGAAGAAGACCGTGGACGAGTGCCTCCAGTTCTACGGCGGGTACGGCTACATGCTGGAATACCCCATTGCAAGGGCCTACCAGGACGTGCGCGTGATGACGATCTATGCAGGAGCCAACGAGATCATGAAGGAGGTGGCGGCACGCGGGCTGGGGCTGTAGCCCCTTGCTCGGGAAAGCCCCTTCCCAGGCATTCCATACCGCGAATCAACAAATAAAGGAACGGCCGCCCCTGATGGGGAGCCGTTCCTTTTTCTTTTCGCCACAGGGTGATCAAAACAGTATAATAGCCCGGATCTTGCACGAGTCGCCTGCTGCTGCAGCTCGTGCAAGATCCGGGCTATTCGAATCGTGTTCCCTGGAATCAAGGAGGGGCGACCGGCATGGAGAGAGAAAAGGATCCCATCCGCTATGCAAGAGAGGTGGTGGGCAAGGATCCCATGGCATGTCATCTCGGGATCGAGGTGATGGAGGTGAAAGAAAACTATTCGCGGCTGGAGCTTACCGTGAGGCCTGAACATCTAAATGCACTAGACCGTGCGCACGGCATCCTCGTGTACGCCATGGTGGATCAGGCCATTGCCGTTGCGGCCAATGCCGGCGGCGGGTCCGCCATGTTGCTGGAAACCAAGGTTAATTTCGTCAATGGCGTTCCCCTGGGGGCCAGGCTCGAGGCCACGGCGAGGCCTCTGGAGAGGAGGAGGAAGATCGGTTGCTGGCAGGTGGAGGTGAGGGAGAAGGAGTCCGGGATGTACGTGGCGGCAGGCCAGGGCACGAGCTATCACAAGGAATGAGCCGCCTCCCGGTTTCGGTGCAGCTCAGGACAAATCGAATCCTGCCGGGGAAACAGGGCGAAAGTTTCATGGAGCCCCGCAGTCGCAGGATGGCTTCAAGCAAAAACGTGTTCAGGAGGACTTATGAGCAATTCACCCTTTGATCTGTCGGGCAAGGTGGCGCTGGTTACCGGCGGCAACAGCGGGATCGGGTTGGGTATGGCAGAGGGGCTTGCAGGCGCGGGTGCCGATGTCTGTATCTGGGGTACGAACGAGAGCAAGAATGCAGCAGCCGAAGAGCAGCTGAACGCGTATGGCAGGCGTGTGCTGGTTCAACGGTGCGACGTGGGGAGCGAAGAGGAGGTGGAGCAGGCCTTTGCCCGGACCCTGGAGGAGTTGGGAAGGGTGGACGCCTGCTTTTCCAACGCGGGCGTCCCTCCCCTTGCGCCCTCCTTTGTGGACATGACCACAGAGGAGTGGCAAAGGGTGTTGCGCGTGAACCTGGACGGCGCCTTCTTCACCCTTCGGGCCGCGGTGCGGCACATGGTGGAGCGGGGAGGGGGCGGGTCCCTGGCGGCCACCAGCAGCCTGGCCTCCATAGAGGGGCAGGCAAGGGGGCAGCACTATGCAGCCGCCAAGGGGGGCGTGATCTCCGTGATCAAGGCCATTGCGGTGGAATATGCACGTCAGGGCATACGGGCGAACGCCATCGTGCCCGGATGGATCGACACCCCCATGACGGGACCGATCCTGAACATGGATGCCTTCAAGGAAAAGGTTCTGAAGCGGGTCCCTTTTCGCCGCTGGGGTGTTCCATCGGACTTTGCGGGAATCGCGGTCTACCTGGCCGGCGACGCCAGCGCCTATCACACAGGGGACACCTTTGTGATCGACGGAGGCTACTCGATTTTCTAGCCCGATTCTCCGCGAGGATGACAGCACAGGGAGCAGCAGATGAAGGTGACATCCGGGGGCTTTGGCATTTTGTTCTTTGCGTGTCTGGTGACGGCGATTATGGCCGGGTGCACGGATTCGGCTCGTCACGCGGGTTCGGACAGCGGCGGCTCCGTAGACGGCGGCCCATCGCTCTTTGTGGAGGGGTGTCCTGTCCCCGGGCTTTCCAGGGCGGCTCAGATCAACCGGCCCGACCTCGGGATGTGGGGGGTGCAGGTGCTCGGGGAGGAGGGCGACTTCCTGCTCATGAACGAAAAAGCGGCCTTCATCGTCACGAGTTCCGAGGACGTGGATGCGTACTGGTACTACGGCGGCATCCTCGTGGACGCGGTGGCCATTGACGACTGCAAGCAGGCAGGCCCGGAGAGGTACGAGGAGTTCCTCCCCCTGGCCGTGCAGGTGAATCTCCTGGAGTTCCTGGACGATTTCAACCTCGGGGCCGCCACCATACGGGGGTTTCGCGGCGAAAGGGTGGAAATCCTGAACGACGGTTCGGACGGCGGGGATGCGGTTGTCCGCGTTTACGGGACCGATGATTATTTCTGGCTCATTGAATACACCCTCGTTGCCGCAGCCTTTGCCGGTGGTTCACCAAAACCCCTCAGCGATCCCCTTGGCATCGAGATGTTCATCGACTACGTGTTGCCCCCGGACGCTTCCGTGATCAGCATCAGGGTCCATTACAGGAACCTGGAGAAGAAACGCAAAAGGATCATCCCGGCGGCCGCCCACCTGTTCGGCGCCACCGTGAATGTGGACTTCTTCCGCCTGGCAAGGGTTTCCCTGGCAGGATTCGGCTTCAACCTGGGCCTGCCCTGGATCTCCGCCACAGCAGAGAACAGTGACGGCGCCCTGGCGTTTGCCATGGAGGACGCCATTCTCGGGAGCTCACACATCTCGGGCGTGGATGCGGTCTTTGACCTCAAGAGGGGGCTGTTTCCCCTGAGACTCGGGCCTTCCGGGGGTGACGAGGATACGGCGAGCGTGACCTATTACCTGGGCGTGGGCACATCGGACGGCAATTCCGCTGAACGGCAGATGCACGATGCCAACCCCCGGATATTTCCCTGGCTTCCCTACGACCTCTTGCCCGTTGAAGGCATGACCGTGGACGCCCAGACGGGACAGCCGGTCCCAGGTGCGGACGTGTCGGTCCAGATCCGGGATGCGGACGACAACTGGAAAGACCTCCACCGATTCCAGAGTGATGAAGCAGGGATCTTTCAGGGGGCGATCGCGGACCCGGGTGATCCGGAACGCGAATACCGGGTTACGGCACACGTGGACGGCCGCCGGGATCCAACCCCTTTGACGTTCACCACCGCGAAGAACATCCCTTTTCTCGAGCTTGAATTCCCTGCCTGGGGCGCACTGGCCTATGAGATCACGGACGGGCAGGGGCGAAGACTGCCGGCACGGATCACATTCTGGCAGGGAGGCAAAGAGGCTCACATCTTCTATACTGCGGATGGAACCGGGGAGGTCCCGGTTCCTTTCGGAGACTACGACGTGAGCATTACAAGGGGATATGAATACGAGACCTTTCAGGGCTCCGTAACGATCGTACCTTCAGCGCCGACGCCCCTTCAGGCCCGGCTGGACCGGGTTGTGGACACATCGGGGTACCTGTCCATGGACGGGCACATGCACGCAGCACCGAGCCCGGACAGCCGGGTTGCCATCCCTGAACGGATCCGAACCGCAGCGGCTGAGGGGCTGGAGGTGGCCGTAAGCACGGATCACGAGTTCATCGGCAGCTGGCAGAGCGGGATCGACGAGACCGGTCTCCATGACTGGGTGGGAACCATCACGGGTTGCGAGCTGACGGCAACGATTCCCGAGCACATGAACCTGTACAGCGTGGAACCCAGATTCGACATGGATGCGCGCGGGGGATTCGTCCGGTGGTACCAGCTCGATGTGGAGGAGATCTATGCCGCCGCCAGGGACCGGGGTGCAGGCGTCATATCCCTCAACCACCCCAATTACATGCGCGTCATCGAATACAACAACCTTACGGGTCAGCCCGACCTTCAAGACCCCACCGTGCTCGGGCTCAAACCGGGTGCCAAGCTCTGGAGCTGGAACTTTGACGTGATCGAATACATGAACGGTCACAAGAGTCCCTTTGTTCCTTCCCGCGGCGTGAGGTTTTTCGACGACTGGATGAGTTTCCACAACCTCGGACATCCCATCACCGCAGTGGGTGTGACCGACGTTCACGGTCTGGGCAGGCCCGGGCAGCCCCGAACCTATTTTGCGTCCTCAACGGATGAACCGATGGATGTGGATGAGAACGAACTCGTGACCTCGCTCATTAAGGGCCGTGCCATCGTCAGTGCCGGGGCCTTTGCACGTGTGGGGATCAAGGGGGTCGCAGGCCTCGGAGACCTGGTTACAGACACGGACGGTGCGGTGGACGTTGCCCTCCATATCGTG
>CAZSUQ010000212.1:0-7857 GCA_964609935.1 uncultured Thermodesulfobacteriota bacterium
TAATCTCCTTGGAATCAGCTCAATCCAGATCTCTCCCCGAGTAGACAGAAGGCCAGATCCACCAACACGCAGGTGGACAACCTCTTGTTATCATAGATAAAAACAGCCGATTACAATCGAGGAGGATTTTGAAGATGAGATTCTTTTCCTTCTTGGGCCTCTCCGTTTTCCTGCTGCTCTGCCAGGCCCCTGCAGAGGCCATACAGGACGAGGTTCTTCCTTTCGTGGTATTGAAAGGGGAGGAAGGAGGGGTCGTCACCGGTGAAGAATGGAAGAGCTCCGACCTGAAAGGAAAGACAAACCTGCTCCTCTATGTGGATCCAGGAAAGAAGAAGAAGGCCACCCCTCTGATCGAAAAGATCGACTCGCTAAACTATTCACCTGAAACACTCGGTATCCACTTTATCGTCAACACCAGGGCCACATCCATACCGGATTTTCTCATTCGCACAATGATCAAGAAGAGAGCCAGGGCGAACAAGGACATCTGTTACGTTCTTGATCGAAACAGGGTCCTGGTAAAGAGGTGGGACTTCACCGAAGATCACTTGAACATCCTGGTGCTGGATCCCTCCGGTAAGATCCAGCATGCATACGCCGGCGAGATTACGGACGAGTATATGAATGAACTGATCAGCATCATAGATCGTTCTCTGAAGACCCCTCAAGGCCATGAGGAGTAGACCATGTATTTACTGTCGCGCCGGACCCTGTTTCCCATCCTCGTGCTTCTTTTCCTGGCAAGGCCTCACCTTCTGGCTGCAACCGCCATCGAGGTGTACGGCCTGGGCTCCAGGGCCATAAGCATGGGCGGAGCTTACACCGCGGTTGCAGATGACTTCTCTGCTGCCTATTACAACCCGGCAGGCCTTCCCCAGGTGGAACAGGTGGATGTGGGCGTTTCCATGAACTTCCTCCATGCCGATTTCAAATCCATACGAAATGTTGTGATCGGGGAGGACGCAGGGGGAGATCCCGTGTTCGGTGACGCAGACACGAAGATCGGCGACAACGGCGGCTTCTCGGGCGGCGTGGCGGTTGCCATCACGAAAAGGATCGCAATGGGGGTGGGGATCTACCTGCCGTCCAATCAGTACCTCGCAAGGCTTCAGAGCCAGAGGCAGAGGGAACCCCACTACGTGATGTTCGAGAAGCGGCCCCTCCGTTTTGCCCTCTGGGCGGGCGTGGGCGTGGAGATCCTGAAGGGGCTTTCCATCGGTGCCGGAGCCGACGTTCTCTTCGGTCCCCAGGGAAGGGTGAAACTGGATATTCCTGCAGGAGAAGAGGCCCAGGTGGATCTTTCGCTCACCTTCCGGCCGCGGATCTCCCCTTATGCAGGGATTCTCTACAAGCTCCGGGACGACATGCGGATCGGCGTCGTGTTCAGGGAGGAGAGAGAGCACGGCGATCTGGACATCGATATCAGCGCCGAACTCCATGCAGACCCCATCGTGGTGCCCATCGCAGGAAAGATGGAGAGCACGATCTTCTACAGCCCCCGGCAGGTAACCCTTGGATGGGCATGGAACCCCTGCCAGAAGCTACTCGTAAGCATCGACCTGGCCTGGCTCCAGTGGTCCAGGTTCAAGGACGCATCCATTGACATGATCGTGGAGTTCGGAGGCATGGGGGATCACAAGGCCTTTGAGAAGGTGATGGCCCCCGGGTTCGAGGACACCTTCCTGCCCAGGGCCGGAGCCGAATACCTGGTCAAGACATGGAGCGCCTCCTCCTGGGCGGAAGCGATGGAGCTGAAACTGAGGGGTGGATACTTCTATGTCGACTCCCCGGTCGGGGTACAGGACGGGCTTACGAATTTCATGAACAGCGACTCCCACGTTTTCTCCACCGGACTGGGACTGGCGGTCTTGAGCCCTTTCGGAACCGAACGAACGATCAACGTGAACGCTCATCTCCAGGTTCATCACTTCGTTGATCGGACACACACAAAGACCGCGGAAATGGTGGACGTGGACGGTGACGGGACGCCTGAGACCCGGGTTCTCGGTTACCCCGGTTATGTCACCGGAGGGAACCTCATTTCCGGAGGCTTTACCCTGGGCGTGAGTTTCTGATCCGTCATCCCTCCTATTGCATCAAACTTCGTTGCAGGTGAAGGCTTTCTGCAACAGGAGGGCTTGTACCCCTTTCACCCAGAACGGAGGCTTGACTGTGAAAAGACCGTTCCCCGTATTTATGATTCTCCTCTCACTATCCGTCTTGGCACTCCATTCGTCGAGCGCGGCTCCTGCCGATGAGGGAAACCAGTACGTTGGGGCAAAAACATGCAGGCCTTGTCATCAACACAAGAAGCACAACCAGTACAAGATATGGAAGAAAAGTACTCATGCAGGCGCATTCAAGACCCTCAAGACGGCCCGGGCCAGAGAGGTTGCTGCAGGCGCCGGTGTTCAGGGCGCACCGGAAAAAGCGGAAGCTTGCCTGCGATGTCACGCAACCGGCTACAAGGTTGCTGAAAAGCGCTTGGGGAAGAAGTTTCGGGTGGAAGACGGCGTGCAATGCGAAACCTGTCATCATGCAGGCTCGGGATACAAGAAGATCAAGACCATGAGAGAGCACGCGAAGGCAGTGGCCGCCGGGCTGTACGACTTCTCTTCCGAAGGCTCCGTTGAAGCCCTTTGTCTGGAATGCCACAACGATCAGAGCCCCACCTACAAGGGATTCGATTTCACGGCAGCGTGGGCCGAGATCGAGCACGATTATCCTGAAAAGAAGTGATCTGAATCATTTGAAAACTTTTCCAGGTTCAAACGAGACCTTGGTTTGAATCGAGACCGAGGCATACCCTGAAAAGCAGAGGCCATGGCTCCGCTATGGGAACCATGGCCTCTTGTTCTCCTGCCGAAGGCAAATCGTATTATCGCACCTTTTTCCTCCTGAGATAGAACACGAGGCTCAGCGGAAGCAGGTACGGAAGCCCGTTCATCAGGACATGGATTCGGCTCCTGGTGGAATCCAGGGGGTGTGAAGGGAGCACCCAGCATCCACACGATGCGGGAACTTCATCCGCGCCCATATCCACCACGCCGCCCGTAGGGATGATCCGCGGATCCCCGTCGATATCGTTGGACGGAAGCCCGATCACGGAATTGTTCCCCACATCGATGGCCGGGGAGCCGTTTTGAAGGTGGAAATCATCGGTTGCAGGATTCACGAAGAGCGGGTCCGTGTTGATGTTCCCGGTTCCTACCCAACCGCCCTGAACATCTGAGTCGTTGACCGACGCACTCCCTCCGGCGACCTCGTAGATCTCCGGCGAACTGGTAGCCGTATCCGCCCACAGAATGGAGTTCGTAATGGCCGGGAACCATGGCCCGGAGATAGCAATCCCACCTCCGGACACACCGGCCGAATTCTCACTGAGCGTGCAATTGATCATGGTCCCATCCGCGGAGAATGCGATCCCTCCGCCGAACTGGGAAGAGGTGTTTGAGTGGATGATGGAGTTCGCTATTTTTGTCCCCACCTCGGATTGACTGGCAATGGCGATCCCTGCGCCAAACTGGTCGGTAGTATTCGAATGGACGATACTGTCGGCCATGATCAACCCGCTGGCGGAAACCCCGCCGCCGTAGGTCGAGGCATTGTTCTGCTTGATCGTGCATCTCGTGACAAACCCGTTGTAACCATTGATGCCCCCACCAAACGATCCCGAGTTCCCGGTCACCTCGCTGTCGATGATTTCGAAACTGTACCCGAATTCGGCACCGCCCCCGCTACCCACGGCTGAATTTCGACTGAGGACACTGTCCCGGACCTCAGCTGCAGCATTGGTTGGGTAAGCTCGTGGTTCGATGTGTATACCGCCTCCGGTACCGCTGCTTGTATTTTCCAACATCTGGCAGTTCGTGACTGTAGCAAAAAGAACGTGAGCCAAAATGGTTGAGCCGATCCCTGCGATCCCGCCCCCTCTTGCTGCCGAATTCCTACTGATGACGGAATCCTGAAGCGTGACGAGCATGGTGGCATTGTCAGACCAGTAGCATATCCCCCCACCGGCATCCGTCGCATTGTTCCCGGTGACGACGCAGTCCTCGATCGTGGGAGTGGCATCCTCGCAGAGTATCCCTCCGCCCCGGGTGGCAAGGCCGTTCTGTACAGTGAATCCGCTGAGAACCGCAGCACCGGTCTCACCGTTCGTAAAGGTTACCACGGACCCGCTCGCGGACCCGTCGATGATCGTCACCCCGGGGCCCGAGGAACTCACCACGGTGATATCCTTGCCGAGATAATCGATATTCTCCACATAGGTGGCCGGGTCCACCTGGCACGTATCCCCGGGGATTACCGCATTGATGCAGGCCTGTATGGTCAGGAAACTTCCCCCCCCGCCCTGGTCAACGATGTAGGTTGTCTGGGCGAACGCGCCGGTTGCACAGAAAACCAGTACTGCGGTGAGGATGCCGAGAGGCTTGGCCTTCATGGTTTTCTCCTTTTCCAGGATGCTTGGCTTGGCTGCACTGTCGAAAACACAATTCAAAAAAGATTTTTTCAACAAGATGTAAACTCACCGTTTTGGGGTGGAATCGCCCTGCTCTCCCGGATACCCTTGAAATCCTCACATCTGTTAGAGGCCGGCATGGGAACCGCTACTGAAGCGATCTCAAGAAATCGCAGAGCCTTTTGCCTGGTCCTGAATTGGGGCCCCGAGTGGTTGCCTTCACCCAGTCTTTCTGGGTTTGAAAATTCTGGACTTTCGTCCTGCCTTCCACCTTCACACCGTTGGCGCTGTCGAAGTCCCTCAACAATCTGTCAAGCTTGTCCGCATCTCGATCGTTGATGTCCTTGATCAACTTTATGGCATCCAGGACAAAAGCAGAATTCGTGCCGTCCTGGGGGCATCCCACCATCATCTCCGTGATTTCAAAATTTTCCATCGTTGTTTCCACACGCACCTTCGGCTCTCCGGCAAGGACTTCCATGCCGAGGGCACCCGTGCATAGAATAGCAATTCCGATCAAGGAAAACGGTTTCTTGTTCATGGATGAGTCCTCCGCATGATTTTATTTGATTGGATATCGATTCAAGCACGTACCACATAGTGGTAACCAGATTATTTCATGCCCATTTCAATGTCAAAATATTTTATTATTTAGAATACGTCCTGATATTTATTACGCTCTTTTCGGTTGAGATTGTGCAGGAACGAAGCCCGTCTTCGCGGTTCAAAGGCATCAAAGCAAAGAAACAGGGCAGTGTCCTGTTTGAGCCTGAGGAGGGGCCTGCCGGCTCTCAAATTATGGTTGCTCTGCGGTTGCCGTGAACAAGGGTTCTTTGAATGGTGTGATCCTTCAGAAACTGTATTCGAACTCGAGGAAGATGCGGTCGCTGTCTCCGATGTTTCGGAAAAAGATGTTGTCTCCTCCCTGGTAAAGGATCACCCCCCCGGACATGACGAGTGCATCGGTCACATCGTATGCGGCTGAGATCCGCTCGAAGGCACCGTCCTGCCCTGTCTCCCCCAGCATGGAGCCCAGCAGGGTCACCTCGAGTGTTTCGTTGAAGAAGGTCCGGTTCATCCTGGCCACCAACTGGAAGGTGTCTTCCTGAGCGAAATCAGGCCCGGCTTTCATCCCTGATTCAAAATCAAACAGGTGGCGCTCCACCACCTCCATGGAGAGCATCGTGTCGGTGAAGCCCGTGTACTCGAGGCCGGCAAGGAGATCCAGGCGGGACTTCTTCCCCCTTGCGGACAGGAATTCAAAACCGTGAACGTATGCCGCTTCGGCCTTGAGCAGCCAGTTGTTCCAGGCAAGATTTACGGCTGTCCCTGCCATGAAGAGTTCGCTGTGCCGGCGCTCCAGTACGGAGATCGCCTGGCCGCCCCCCCCTGAGGTGGAGACAACCTGATCCACGTGCGCCTGATCATCAAAGATCCTTGCCGCATAGATGGACAGGTCCCAGCCGCTGAACAAACCATTCAGTGCAAGGCCGTACTCCATGTTTTCAGGTGCGCAGTCAGGAGACCTTTCGTAAGGCGGACGCATGTCCAGGGGAAAGAACTCGCTTCCGAAGACAGGGTCCTTGCCGAACCGAATCTCCGGGATCACCAGGGCGGTCATGTTCCAGGGTCCATGATAATAATCCAGGCGAACCATGGTCACAGGCAGGCGCAGGTCTTCAATGTCCACCAGGCCCGGTTCGCGGTTGTCCAGGGGATTCAGGACGTCCGTAACCCGGAGGTTGTCCGACCGCCCCCACACCACCACCTGACGGCCCGCCTTCAGGTCGAGGTTGTCAAGCAGGCTGCCCTGGATGTAGGCGTCGAACAACTCCGCCTCGTGTTCGTACGTGTCCAGCACCTCGTCCGTAAACATGCTCCGCCCCTTGATGAGGTAGGCAAAGTCAAAAAAGGCTCGCCCGCTGAACACCACCTTCCAATCCTTGAAGAGCTTGCACTGGAACCTCAGGTCGAGTTCCGTGCGCCAGCGTGACAGCTCTCGAAAGTCGGCCTCCCCGGCCCCGGGTGCTTCATGAGACACATTGTAGGTGGCTGCAACGGTGAAAGAACCGGTAAGATCCCACTGAAAAGGCCTCCCTGCCGCCTCTTCCGCCCTCTTCGGATCTTCGTCCTTGTCATGATGCTTCGGGGCAACCTCTTCCGTTTCCCGTGCCTCCTCCTCGAATCCGGAGAGCACATCCTCCAGACCCCGTGTCTCAATCTGCTCTTCGCCTGTTGCCACACAGGGAGAGGCGAAGATCATGACGATCAGGGACAGAAGGATGAAAAACGAGTAGAGAGCATTGCAGGATTGAGGCTTCATGCTTTGTTTCGACCCACAGGGTTCAAGCAACAGCGATCATGGACCCTTTTCCAGTTCCCTCACGGTAAACCGGCTTTCCTCTAGGTCCTGGTTGAACTTGACGTTTTCTCGCTTGAGAATCGTCTTGTGAACCGTGATCCTTCCCTCTTTTGTGGTCATCGTGACCTCGGTGGGGATCCAGATATTGTTGATCCGGTCCAGGCGCTTCACATCCATGTACTTGAGCCTGTTCCCCTTCTTCACCCAGTGGACCGCCCGGATGACCACGTCGTTGTCCTTTCGGACAAAGGCCACCGACTTGGTGTATCCGTAGGTGTCGATCACCTTCTTTGTCCTGGGAACGGCCTGGATGACCCACGTTTCCACACCGTTCACCTCCGCTTCTTTCAACAGGGAATAGTCATAGTCCTCGAGGTTCTTGTCCGTCATATCCGCATAGGAGAAGTCAGAGCCCATGAACGAGCCGTCCTTGTCGTCGTTTGCGATGCGCTTTGTCTTCTTCAGCGCGGGCAGGTAGAGCCACTGGTCGTCATCCCTGTCCGGATCATCATAGTCATAGGTGAGAAAGCCCGTGTCCTTCACATTGGCCGGGTGGGTGAAGAACATGATTCGATAGGTGTCTTCCCCTTGGTCTTTCCAAAAGGAAAGGATCCTGCGCACCCTCTCCTTTCCCCTCTTGTCGATGAGGATCATCTCCAGGTCCATGGTGGCGTTGTCCCCGTCGTCACGGACGTCCACCCTCTCCATGATGGCTCTTGCCCTGGGATCGTCTGTCCCTGCATGGGAAAAAGGTCTCAAGCCGACTGCCAGGCAAACAGACAGAACCAGGCCAGAGGTCATGATCAACAGCAGCTGCCCGGGTTTATGCAATCCTTTTCCCGTCATAGGGGATCTCCCTTTACTACGCACGTGAGGTTCCGTTGGAAGATTTCAACTGGCACCGGCTTTCTTCCCTTTCTTTCCGCCGTAGATGACGGCCATCAATGCCGGTGCCAGCAGAAAATCCGCAAGCAGTGCCAGGATGATGGCAATCCCTGTCAGCATCCCGAAATAGGTGAGGTTGTACATCTGG
>CAZSUQ010000213.1:0-7849 GCA_964609935.1 uncultured Thermodesulfobacteriota bacterium
CACGGCGAAACCCATGACCAGCTCTTTGTCTGGGTCCCGGAAGACGAGACCCTGATCGCGGGTGACAAATTCTACTGGTCGTTCCCGAACATCTACACCCTGCGGGGCACGAGCCCCCGGCCGGTGAACGACTGGATCCGCAGCCTGGACAAGATGCGGCGGAAGGACCCGAGCCACCTGGTTCCCAACCACACCAGACCGGTTCACGGCAAGAAGGCCGTTGCAGAGATCCTCACCGATTACCGTGATTCCATCCAGTGGGTTCGCGACGAGGTGGTGCGGGGTGCCAACCAGGGCCTGGACATGGACACCCTGGCGGAAACGATCCGGCTGCCCGCCCACCTGGCGGACAAGCACTACAACAAGGAGTTCTACGGGCAGATCGACTGGTCCGTGAGGGCCATCTACACCAACAACCTGGGCTGGTTCGACGGCAGGCCGGACAAGCTCTACACCCTGCCCTCTGCCGAGGCGGCCGCACGGGAGGTGAAACTGCTCGGGGGCCCGGAGCAGGTTCTTTCCCTGGCTGAAAAGGCCTTTGAGGAGGGAGACGTCCGATGGTCCATTCACCTGCTGGCCAAGCTCGAAGACAGCGGGCTGGCCCAGGGTGCCACGGCTGAGAAGCTCACCAAAAAGCTGGCTGCCGGCTTTGAGAAGCTGGCCGAAGGCATTTACAACACGAACGGGCGGGCGTACCTGCTGGAATCCGCGGCCGAACTGTCAGAAGCTCTTCCTGAGCTGGAAAAGCATGCTGTTTCCGATCGCTTTGTAACCCGGATCCCGCTGGAGAACATCTTCTTTCTCATGGCCTCCAGGCTCATCCCGGGAAAGGCCATGGACGTTCACGAATCCATTCAATTCGTCTTTCCGGACGAGGACAAGCGCTTCATCATCACCGTGCGGAGGGGAATCGCCGAGATCGTGGAGGGAGAACCCCTGCCCGGCACGCCGGCCCCGGTGGCCGTCCTGACCTTTGACTCCAGGGACTACCGCAGGATGGCGCTCAACATCACGAGCCCGGTGGCCCTCTTTGCCAAGGGGAAGATCAAGGCGGAAGGGAGCTGGGTGGACGCGCTCGCGTTTCTCAGGCGGTTCGACACGTCCATGTAGGCAAGAATAATCTGCATTCGAAAACCTTCTTTTCTTCTATTATGCGAGTTCAACGATGCCCCGGTCGCAAACGATCCCTGGGCGGCCCTCCTTGCGATAACCATGGATGGGAAAGGAAGCGGGACAGGAAGAGAGCTTTACCGCACCGGCACGGACCCTCTGGACTCCGGCACCTTCTCCTACTCAGTGGGATCCGACGGCAGCCTGGAGGTCTCTGACGAGGCCGGTGTGGATCATGGGGTTCTTGGCAGCGAAGGCAACGTATTCACCATTGCGGTGACGAGCGGAGAGGAGCCCGGCATCACCGTGGGGATCCGAAGAACCCCTGCGGCGATGCCAGCCGTCCCACTCCTCCTCCTGGAAGGGCCCTAGATTCGCTGGAAGATAAAATCCTCTTCACTTGATTTCGGCTCCTCTCTGTTCAAGGAGCTCTCTGAGGATCGTTCTATGACAGCGTGATTCATCTTCACAATAACACCCAATGGCGAAGTTCGTCTGATGAGAGAGTGCCGCCAATAAGTCCAAATCCCTCCTTGCCTCAGGCTTCTTCATTTCTGCAAGGAACTTTTGTCTGAATGCATTCCATGTCTTTTCATCGCCCAATGGGAAGGTATCCTTCAATAGGGCCTCGCTGGGTGATAGGTTTGGGAACCACACGTCGTAGATGTTTTTCGATGCGTAGTCTTCCTTGCGCATGCCGCGCGGAGGACGACGGACCGTACCGATACGTAGCCCCTCGTCATCTTCTCTGGGATCGCCCAACCTTACGATCGATATAGCCATTTTGTCTCAAAAAACCATAAAAGGAACCAAAAACCTCACCCTGGCGCTGGTGATGATCGGCCGGTACGGGCTCTGAGCAGGAGAATCCCGGCCGGGACCAGAAGCAGGATCAGGCCGTTCACCGCGCCCGGGACCTGTTTCGACTCCGGACCGTCCATGGAAACCACGGCGCCACAGACGCTCCCCGACTTGACGCTTATGTTCAGCAGGGCCGTGTCCTCCCCGCCGTTGCCGGCATGGACCTTTTATATTAATAAAACACAAGAACAACGAAATGGTTCCGAAGGCACGGGAGGCGGTGAAACACTTTTTCATTAAACATTCAGGGCATGTGGGAATCGGAGGCAGCGGTCAGGCTTCCGCCGGGCGCAGGCCTTGCGTTCCGGAGATCTCCTTGAACTGAAGCCTGTAGAGCCGCGCGTAGAGGCCGCCCTTTTCCAGCAGGGCTTCGTGGGTTCCCTCCTCGGCCACCTCGCCCTTGTGCATGACCAGGATGCGGTCCGCGATGGAGACCGTGGAGAGGCGGTGTGCAACGATCAAGCTGGTCCGGTTTTGCAGGATCGTTTCAAGGGCCTTCTGGATCAGCTCCTCGGTCTGGGAGTCGATGTTGCTGCTGGCCTCGTCGAACAGGAAGACCTCGGGATCCTTGCCGAGGATCCGGGCAAAGGCAAGGAGCTGCCTTTCTCCGTAGCTGATGTTGACCCCCCGCTCCTTGATGGGTGTCAGGTACCCTTCGGGGAGTCTCTCGATGAAACGATGGGCCTGGGCCTGGCGGCAGACCTGCTCCACCACCTCCGGTGGGAGATCCCGGTCGAGCCGCACGTTCTCTTCCACGCTTCCTGAAAAGAGGACCACGTCCTGCAGGACCTGGCCGATGCACCGGCGCAGGCCGGCCACGTCATAGGTCCGGATGTCCATGCCGTCAACGAGGATCCGGCCCTCCCACACGTCATAGAACCGGTTGATGAGCTTGAGGATGGTGCTCTTGCCCGCACCGGTGGCCCCCACGAGGGCCAGGATCTCGCCCGGCTCCATGGTAAAGGAGACGTTCTTCAGGATGGGCTCGTCCTTCTTGTAGCCGAAGGTAACGTTCCGGAATTCGATCCTGCCCTGCAGCTTCTCCACCCGAACCGGCTCGGCCGCCTCCGGGATGAAGCTCTCCTCGGAGAGGAGCTGGTGGATGCGGTCCGCGCTGGCAAAGGCGCTCTGGATGATGGAGTACTTCATGCCGATGTCCCGGATCGGGATGAAGAATCGCTTGATGTACTCCACAAAGGCCACCACCGTGCCCAGGGTGATCAGGCCCTTTTCAATGCTCATGGCGCTTGCGTAGATGAACATGGCGATGGCGGCCGTACTGATCAGCTCCACGATGCCGTAGAGGTTGGAGTCATAGAAGATGGCCCGCAGGTTGGCCTTCATGTAGCCGCGGTTGAGTTTGTCGAACTCCTCTCTGTTTCGGTCCCCGCGGTTGAACAGCTTGATGGTCTCCACACCGTTCAGGGCCTCGGCCAGGTAGGTGTTGATGCGGGCCATCTGCTTTCGCACCGCCAGGTGCGCACGCCGCAGCCGGACCCGGAAGAACATGGCCACGAACAGCAGGGGCGGGACGACTGCAAAACTCAGCAGCGTGAGCTTCCAGGAAAGAAGGCACATGGCCACCAGGATGCCCACCAGCTTGAACACGTCGGCAATGAGGCCCACGAGACCGGCGGTGAAGAACTCGCCGATCCCTTCCAGGTCGTTGGTCACCCGGGTCATCAACCGCCCCACGGGATTGCGCTCGTAAAAGGCCAGGTTGAGCTTCTGCGTATGCTCGAACATGCGCATGCGCATGTCATAGACCACGCGCTGGCCGGCCACCTCCATCAGGTAGGTCAGCAGGTACTCGAACGCAAAGACAAAGATCAGCGTGAACAGGAACACGCCCACGATGGCGAGCAGGCTCAGCATATTCCCCTGGTCCACGGGAAAGCCGGAGGAGAGCTGGCTCTGGATGGGACCGTCGATGGCCACCTTGAACAGGTAGGGCTGGAGCTGCTGCACGGCCGTCATCACGGGGAGCAGGAGCACGGCCAGAAGGAGCAGGCGCCGGTGCGGGCGGGCGAAGCTCCTCACCATGTCGATGAGCTTCTTGTCCGCCTTTCTGTCGAAGCCGTTGGTCTTCATGGGGCGGCCTCCAGGTCCTCGCTCAACTGCTGGATCTCGGCCAGCCTGCTGTACAGCCCCCCGGAGGCCATCAGCGTCTCGTGTGTCCCCTGTTCAACGATCTGTCCCTGGTCCATGGTGTAGATCCAGTCCGCATGACCCGCGGTTGCGATCCTATGGGTGATCAGCAGCACCGTGCGGCCGGCGAGCTGGGTGCGCAGGTGGGAGAGAATCCGCTCCTCGGTCTTCAGGTCCACGG
The DNA here is from genome assembly GCA_964609935.1 of uncultured Thermodesulfobacteriota bacterium. Lineage (GTDB taxonomy): Bacteria > Desulfobacterota > DSWW01 > DSWW01 > DSWW01 > CAYTRL01. The sequence goes on from CAZSUQ010000213.1 coordinate 4,301, forward strand.
CGGACAGGGAATCATCGAAGATGACGATGGGGGAGCCGTAAATGAGGAGTCGGGCAATGGCGGTTCGCTGTCGCTGGCCCCCTGAAAGGGTGATCCCGCGCTCCCCCACGGGCGTCTCGTAACCCCTGGGGAACTCCTCCAGGTCCCTTGCCAGCTCGGCGTTACGCGCGGCGGCGACGATCTCTTCATGTTTCACATCCGGACGGCCGAACCCGATGTTCTCTGCCAGGGTCCGGGAGAAGAGAAAGGACTCCTGCTCTGCCAGGCCCATGTTGCCGCGTACCTGGTCCAGCGGAATCGCCGTCAGGTCCAGGCCGCCGACGGTGATGCTGCCGACCGGGGGGTTGTTCAGCCTCGTGAGAAGGCGCGCAAGGGTGCTCTTTCCGCACCCCGTGGTGCCGATCAGGGCGGTGACCTTGCCTCCTGCAACGTTCATGGAGACATCCTTCAGGACCTCGACCCTTTCGTGCCCGTTGGTGGAGTCCGCCGGGACGGGATATCCCCACCGCAGGCCCTGCACCTCGATGTCGCCCTCCCAGAAGCCCGGGCGTTCCCAGGGCTTTCCCATGACGGGAATCAACGTGTCCGCCTCGGCAGGCTCTGCAAGGATCTCCTCGATCCGGCTCATGGCCGCCATGCCCCGCTGCCACACGCTCAGGATGAACCCGAAGGCCATGGTGGGCCAGACCATCATGCCGAGGTAGACATTGAAGGCCACCAGCTCGCCCATGGTCAGCCGGCCGTGAACGATCTCCCAGCCGCCGAACCCGAGAAGGACGAGTTCGCTCACTCCGATGATCATGGTCATGGTGTTGAACAGGATGTTTCGCGTGAGCGCCAGCTTGACACTCCGGGAAAGGTACCGTTGGCTCAGGCGCCGCATCTTCTCGACTTCGTGATCCTCAAGGGTGTAGGACTTGACGACCTGGGCCGCGCTGAAGTTCTCCTGCGCAACCGCGCTGATCTCGCCGAGCGCCCCCTGTACCTGCTGGGTGAGCTCGAACATGTTGCGCGAATAGCGCCGCACACTCAGGATGACGATGGGGTACACGGCCAGCACGGCCGGGGTCAGCCGGGGATTGATGTAGGCCATCATCACGATGGCCATGAGAAAGAGAATCGGCGTGTTCATCACGTGTAGCATGCCGAAACCGAACAGGAGACGAACAGAACCAAGGTCATTGGTCGCCCGGCTGATGAGGTCTCCGGTGGCTCGGCTTGCAAACACGGCTGTCTTCATCTTCTGCATGTGTTTGAACATGGATGTCCGCAGCTCGTACTCGATGTGCCGTCCCGTGTTGAAGATCAGCAAACGGCTGATCACCCGGGTCACGGCCCCGCCCAGTGCCACGGCCAGCGCAATGAGGAGAAGGAATCGCAAACGTGAAGTGTCAATGGAAGCGGCCTGGAGAGACTCCACCATCTTGCCGAAGAGGAAAGGAAGGGCCGTGACAAACAGGTTGGTCAGGATGAGCATCAGCGCGCCGGAAAAATAAAACCCGAGATGGCGGCGAAGGTAGGGCCACAGGCGACGCGACCCGGCACGGGTCATCTCCTCTCGGGCCTTGTTCTTGTCAGCCGGGTTCTTTGCGGTGTCGGAGGCAGCCGTCATAAAAGAAGAAACTCTTAAAAGAAGGTTAACAGATTATGAACTTATAATATCGATGAAACAAATCACATGATGCTACAAGTGTAGAAAGACCCTGTTTTTAAAGGAAGTCCTTAATGATAACTGGGATGCAGACCCCCATGAATTGGGTGCTTCTCCTGCCGGTCTTCATGCGTATGGGCAGGAAGAAGCCCCTGAAAAAGATCACAAAGAGAAAGGGCTAGCCGCTGGCCTCGAGGGCCAGATCCTCGAGCAACTCCCAACGGGCGTAGGTCTCCGCGAGTTCCAGTTCCAGCTCCTCCAGCCGGGCCTTGTGCCCCGCGACTTCAGCCCCGGCGCTCTTGTAGAGCGCCGGATCGGACAGGGTGTCGAAGAGGGTGCGCTTTTCAGCCTCCAGCTTCTCGATCACGTCCGGCATTTGTTCGAGCTCGCGCTGCTCCTTGAACGTGAGCTTACGGGGGCGTGCAGGGGAAGTGCGTGTCTTGGGCTTTTTGGGTGACGGTGCGGGGCTGGATTCCCCGGCAGCCGGTGCTCGCTGTCGCACCCAGTCGTCGTAGCCGCCCACGTACTCACGCACCCGGCCCCGGCCCTCGAAGACCAGGGTGGAGGAGGCCACGTTGTTCAGGAACACGCGGTCGTGGCTCACCATCAGCACCGTACCTGCATACTCGATCAGCATCGCCTCGAGCAGTTCGAGGGTCTCCGGATCCAGGTCGTTGGTGGGCTCGTCCAGGACCAGCAAGTTCGACGGCCGGGCAAAGAGCTTGGCCAGGAGGAGCCGGTTTCGCTCCCCACCCGAGAGGGCGGTGATCGGGGCCCGGGCCTGGGCGGGCGAAAACAGGAAATCCTGCAGGTAGCCCATGATGTTCCGGGACTTGCCGTTCACGAAGACCGTATCGCCGCCGCCGGAGACGTTTTGCTGCAGGGTCTTGCTCTCATCGATCTGGGCCCTGAGCTGATCGAAATAGGCCACCTCGAGACGGACCCCCTGGCGCACCGACCCCTTGTCCGGCACGATCTCCCCCAGGAGCAGGCGAAGCAGGGTGGTCTTGCCGCAGCCGTTGGGCCCGATGATTCCGACCTTCTCGCCACGCATGATGGTGGCGGAAAAATCCATGACGATGGGCTCTTCACCGTAGGCGAACGTGATCTCCTTGGCAACGATGACCAGCTTTCCCGACCTCTCGGCCTCCTGCAGCAGCAGGCGCACATTCCCGCTCCGGGCGCGGCGCCGCTCCACCTCTGCGCGCATTTCCATGAGTGCACGCACCCGGCCCTCGTTTCGGGTTCGCCGTGCCCGGAGCCCCCGCCTGATCCAGGCCTCTTCGCGCCTCACCCGTTTGTCGAACCTGGCGTTTCGGGCTGCTTCGTTCTCGAGCATCCCCTCCCTGCGCCCAAGATAGTCCTCATAGCTGCCCGCAAAGGAAACGATCGCGGCCCGGTCGAGTTCCACGATGCGGGTAGCCAGCCGTTTCAGAAAGGCCCGGTCGTGGGTGACAAAGAGCATGGTCTTGGCAAAGCGCAGGAGAAACGTCACCATGGAGAGGATGGCATCGATATCCAGATGATTGGTCGGTTCGTCCAGGAGCAGAAGGTCCGGATCGCTCACCAGGGCCCGCGCCAGATAGGCCCGGCGCTTGAGTCCGGCGGAAAGCTCGCTGAAGGGGGCCGGTTCATCAAGCCCCATAAGGGAGATGACCGTGCGGACCTGCTGGTGAAGTTGCCAGGCGCCGGCGGTCTCCAGTGCATGCTGGGTCTCGCTCAGACGGTCCAGCGCGTCCTGATCGTCACTGTTCGCAAGCGCGCGGCTGAGCCGGTGGTGCTCGCCGAGCAGGGCGACATTCTGCGTGTGCCCGGAGGCCACGACGTCGTAGACGGTCCCCTTGAGGTCGAAGGGAACCTCCTGGGGCAACAGGGCGGTTTTCAGCCCCGTTTCCCTG
>CAZSUQ010000214.1:0-7844 GCA_964609935.1 uncultured Thermodesulfobacteriota bacterium
GGGGCTTCCTTACCGAAAGGCCGAAAGGCCTGTGATGTCCTGCCCCAGGATGAGCAGATGGATGTCGTGGGTGCCTTCGTAGGTGTGCACCGACTCCAGGTTGTTCATGTGGCGAATGACGGGGTATTCGAGCGTGATGCCGTTGGCACCGTGGATCTCGCGCGCCATCCTGGCGATCTCCACGGCCTTGGCCGTTGCGTTCATCTTGGCCATGGACGTGTGCTGGTGCCTCCCTTTTCCCTCGTCCTTGAGCCGCCCAACCCTCAGGTTCAGGAGCTGGGCCGCCGTGATCTCGGTGAGCATGAGGCTCAGCTTGCGCTGCACGAGCTGGAAGCCCCCGATGGGCCTGTCGAACTGGGTGCGCTCCCCTGCATACAGGACGGATGCCTCGTAGCAGGCCATGGCGGACCCGATGGCGCCCCAAGCGATTCCATAGCGCGCCTTGTCAAGGCATGTCAGAGGCGACTTGAGCCCCCCTGACTTTGGCAGGATGTTCTCCGCAGGGATCCTGCAGTCCTCGAACACGAGCTCGGATGTAACGGAAGCGCGCAGGGACATCTTGTGCTTGATCAGGTTTGCGGTGAAGCCGGGCGTGCCCTTTTCCACCAGGAATCCCTTCACCTCCCCGTCCAGCTTGGCCCACACAACAGCCACGTCTGCGATGTTGCCGTTGGTGATCCACATCTTGGAGCCGTTCAGCACATACCCGTCCCCGTCCTTTACCGCACGGGTGACCATGCCTGCCGGGTTGGACCCGTGATCCGCCTCGGTCAGGCCGAAACAGCCGATCTTCTCCCCTTTTGCCATCCTGGGGAGCCATTGCTGTTTCTGCGCCTCGCTTCCATACGTGTAGATGGGGTACATGACGAGCGAACTCTGCACGGAGTTGAAGCTTCTCACCCCGCTGTCGCCCCGCTCCAGTTCCTGCTGGATCAATCCGTAGATCACGTAACCGGACCCGGAGCAACCGTACTTCTCCGGAAAGGTGGACCCGATGAGCCCCATCTCGCCCATGACCTGGATCAGGTGCATGGGAAACGTCTCTTGTTCGAAGTGGTCTGCAATGATGGGCAGAACCTGTTCGTCCACAAAGGCACGGACCGTGTCCCTCACCATCCGCTCTTCCTCGTTGAGCATCTCGTCCACCAGAAGAAAATCGGTCCCTTTTGCCGCCATTGTGCGCTCCTCTTTCTCATTCCTGTTTCTATGCGGAAGGTTCAGAATGGGAACATATCCATAGGGGGACAGGGGTGTCAAGGGAGGGAGATTTCCACCCCTTGCTGCACCTCACGCCCGAATCCGTCTAGCCCTCAACTTGCATGAAACCTCGTAGTGAGAGCGGTAAAAGCATGGGAGCTCCGGGCTAGGTCAGAGGAACCTCCCGGTCCTTGTAGACCATGTAGTAGACAAGGGGCACCACCAGAAGAGAGAACATGGTGGAGGCAAAGATGCCGAAGATGAAGGACCAGGCCAGCCCGGAGAAGATCGGGTCCAGGGTGATGACCCAGGAGCCGAACATGGCCGCCCCTGCGGTGAGCAGGATGGGCCGTGTCCGGATGGCGCCGGCCTCGATGATGGCATCCTTCAGGCTCTTTCCCCCCTGCCTCATGTAGAGCTGGATGAAATCGATGAGGATGATGGAATTCCGCACAACGATCCCTGCCAGGGCGATCATGCCGATCATCCCGGTGGCCGTGAAGAAGATCGGGGTGTCGTAAAGCCCGATGGGCCGGTTCATGATCAGGTTGAGCAGGGAGAAGCCGGGCATGATCCCGATGACCGTGAGTGGGATGGCGATCATGATGACCACAGGGACCATCAGCGACCCGGTCTGCGCCACGAGCAGGACATAGATCAGGATGAGCGCCACACCAAAGGCCATGCCGAGATCCCTGAACACGTCCAGGGTGATTTTCCACTCCCCTTCCCCTCGCCAGTTCACGCTGTATCCGCCGGGAAGGGGGTCATCCTTGAGCTTGCCCTGCATCTCGAGGATGGCCACGGCAGGGCTCACCCCGGCGGTCTCGCCCGTCACGTAGACCACGGGCCGGAGGTTCTTGTGGTAGATGGTCTTCTCCTGGATGCCTTCCTCCAGGTGCCCGAGCTCGGCAAGGGAAACCATCTGCCCGTCCGCTGCCTTGACGTAGATCCCGAGGAGATCCCGGGGATGGTACCGCTTCTTCTCGGGCAGCCGGACCTGGATCATCAACGGGGCCCTCTCCCCTTGCAGGTGCACCATGCCCGCGGGAAGTCCGTCCATGGACATCTGCACGCACCGGGCAATGCCAGCGGGCGTGATCCCGTGAAGGGCCGCCTTTTCCCGGTCGATGACAAAGCGGATCTTCTTCTGGTCCGCTTCTGCCGTGTTGTCCACATCCACCACCCCTTCGGTGGATTCAAAGGCTTTGAGAACCTTTCCGGACGCCTGAATCAGGTCCGCGTAGGAGGCGTCCTCAGGGCCGTAGACCTCTGCCACCAGGGTGGCCAGCACGGGCGGTCCCGGGGGCATCTCCACGATCTTCACCTCGGCCCCGTATTCATCCGCAACGGCTTCCACACCCGGGCGTATCCGGAGCGCGATGTCATGGCTCTGCTGTTTCCTGTGGTGCTTGTCCGCAAGGTTGACGCGGATGTCCGCCAGGTTGTCCCCCTTTCTCAGGAAGTAGTGACGTACCATGCCGTTGAAATCATAAGGGCTTGCCGTTCCCACGTAGGATTCGAAGTCCTTCACCTCGGCAACCGTGGAAAGGTAGCGTCCCATGGCCCTTGTCACGGCATCGGTTTTCTCCAGGGTGGTCCCTTCGGGCATGTCGATAACGATCTGAAGCTCACTCTTGTTGTCATAGGGAAGCATCTTCAGTGGAACCGGATTGATGGGGGACACAAAACCCATGACCACCAGTCCCACGGAGAGGAGAAAGGCCGTAAAAACCGCCCCGAGGAACAGCCAGGCCTTTTTCGGTTTCTCGAGCATGGGCAGCAGGACCTTCCGGTAGATGCGCTTCAGCCCGGCGGCTTCTTCGTGCTCGTCACCCTTGTGGGCTGGCTTGTCATATTCGTGCCGGAGGAGGTGGTAGGCTGCCCAGGGCGTGATGGTGAAAGCCACCACAAGGCTCATGAGCATGGCCAGCGGAACGTTGAAGGGCATGGGCCGCATGTAGGGGCCCATCATGCCGGTGACGAAGAACATGGGAAGAAAGGAGACGATCACGGTGAAGGTGGCCAGGATCGTGGGAGGGCGAACCTCGTCCACAGCGAAGATCGTGGCATCCATCGGCGGTCTCTTTCGCAGCTTGAAGTGCCTGTGGATGTTCTCCACGTCCACGATGGGATCGTCCACGAGAAGGCCCAGGGACAGGATCAGGGCGAACAGGGTCACGCGGTTGATGGTATAGCCGATGATGTAGTCGCCCAGCAGGGTTACGGCCAGGGTAACGGGCACGGCCAGGGCGATGATCAATGCCTCCCGCCATCCCAGTGCGAAGGCGATGAGCACCACGATGGAAGCCACCGCGATCCCCAGGTGCTTGACCAGCTCGTTCACCTTCTCGTTGGCCGTCTCCCCGTAGTTCCTCGTGACCAGGATCTCCACGCCCTCGGGCATGATCTCCCGCTCGAGAACCTCCACCCTGCTCAGGATCTCTTCGGCCACGCGAACCGCATTGGCGCCCTTTCGCTTCGCAATGGCAAGTGTCACGGAGGGGAGCTCGTCCCCGGGCCGGATGGAATCAGGCACGTCCGTGTATCCATCCCCTCGATATTCCTCAATGGCGGGCCCGAAGCCGATGTGCGTATAGGTGTTCAGCTCGGCGGGTCCGTCACGGACCGCTGCCACATCCTTCAGGTAGACAGGCCTTCCCTGATGGACCCCCACCACGGCCCTCTCCACCTCCTCCGGGCGGAGAAAGAAGGGGCCGACATCCACGAAGATCTCTTCGTTCAGATGACGGATGGTGCCGGCGGGAAGGTTCACGTTCTGGCCGGAAAGCGCCCGGCCCACCTCGAGCCCGCACAGGTTGTGGGCCGCCAGCTTTGCCGGGTCAAGAAGAACACGAACCTGGCGCGGTCTTCCTCCCACGACAAAGGACTTTGCGCTGTCCACCACCTCCTGAAGACGGGAAAGCACCTCTTCGGCGATCCGCCTGAGGTCGTAATCATCCAGGGTGCCGGGCTCAGAGGGGAAAAAGGAGAGCGTGATCATGGGCACGTCATCGATCTCGATGGGCTTGACGATCCATCGATCCACAATGGGCGGGATCCGGTCCTGGTTGCTCATCATCTTGTTGTAGATCTTGATGAGCGAGCCCTCCCGGTCCTCCCCCACAAAGAACCGAACCGTGGCCACCGCGGTTCCGGGCCTGGAAAAGGTGTACACATCCTCCACGCCGTCGATTTCCCACAAAAGGTTCTCAAGGGGCTTGGCAACGAGCTTCTCCACCTCCCCAGCGGTGGCACCGGGTGCGCTCACCAGGATATCCGCCACGGGCACCACGATCTGCGGCTCTTCCTCCCGCGGCGTGACCAGCAGGGCAAAGACGCCGCTGAGCAGGGCGGCGATCATGAAGAGCACGGACAGCTTGGAGGTCAGGAAGACCTTTACGATGCGCGCCGTGAAACTCAGTGATTCATCTTGTGTTCCGTTTTCCGTTGTCATCCCTTGCAACCTCCTGGGTCAGAAACAGGCAACTCCACCCACATTCCGGCAGTCCGGTGTGGAGCCGGGCTTGTTTTCGGATTCGGGACCTTCAACCCCTGTTCTCGAGAACAGCCACCTCTTCCCCTTCTTCCAGCCCGGAAAGGACCTCGATTCTCTTATCGTAGACCCTTCCGGTACGTATGTACCGCTTCTGGGGATCCGTTCCGGACAGAACCCATACGAGTTCCAGCTGCCCCATCTTCTGCACGGCATCACGCGGTATGGTGAGCGGATCCACGGATCCTGTGGGGATGTAGAGGCGGCCGAACATCCCGCTTCTCAGCCCCGGCTGCTGGGGCAGTGACAGCTTGACGAGGAAGCTTCTCGAACGAGGGTCCGCCACGGGCAGCTTCTCATCCACCGTGCCCACGAGCTCTGTTTCAAGGGCATCGATGCGAACCGGGAGCCTGTCTCCCATCTCGATCTTCCCTGCCAGCCCTTCCCTCACAGCGGCCTCCAGGCGCAGAGAGCCGCCCTCCTGCACCTCCAGGATCGGCCTGCCCGGTGCAGCCATGCCCCCCACCTCCATGTGCTTCTCCACCACGTAGCCGGTGACAGGGGAACGTATGACCGTGTACCCCAGGTTCACCTTCGCCTCTTTCCCTGCCTCGCGGGCGCGCTTGAGCCTCGCATCAGCGGCACGAAAGGCTGCCCTGGCCTGCTCGAACTTCTGCTCCGGAACCGCCTGCTGCCCGTGAAGCCGTTCGAATCTCTTGTAGTCGGATGAGGCCCTGGCGAACTCGCTCTCCGCCTCTGCCACCGCGGAGCGGGCCTGTTCCAGCCGCGATCGAATGTCCCGGTCGTCCAGGCGAGCCAGCACCTCTCCCTTTTCCACCTGATCGCCTGCCTTGACGGGCAGTTCCAGAAGGGTTCCCATGATCCGGGGTACGATCAAAACGTCCCGCTTGGTCCGGACCGTGCCCACAGCCTCTTCCCGGTTCAGGTAACGGGTCTTCTTGGCCACCCCTGTCTCGTAAGGCGCCTGAAGCCCTTTTTTCTCCAGGGCCACCTCCCCCGGCTCGATCTTGTGCCCGCCCAGAAGCCCCTGCATCCAGAGAAGCATCAGGACCAGGGCGGTTACAGCCAGCACCACGCCGATCAACTTGGAAACCCTATGCGTCTTTTCCATGCCTTTTTTTCTCCCTGTTCAGCATTCTACTTCTTGACCGCCGCCTGAGCGGCCCCGCCGAGGGGTTTACAGGAGCCCACCTCGGTGGAGTCAAGCAGGTCACCGGCAACGAACCGAAGTCGAGCCGCGGCGATGCGCAGATCATGGATGGCCCTGAACCATGCCAGCCGGGACCGGCTCACGGCAAGCTCGGCCATTTCCAGCTCCACCACGGTGGTCAAGCCCTCCTGGTAGCGTTGCCGTATGATGCGAAGGCTCTCCTCGGCCAGTTCCACGCGTTCGCGGGTCACCTGAAGGCTCTCCCCACCTGTCAATAAAGCGACCCTGGCCTCCTCGATCTCCAGCAACATCCGGTCTTCCATCTTCCTGATCGCCTGCCGGATCATCTCCTGCCGGCTCATGGCTTCCTTGAGATGCGCACGATCGCCAAATCCCTTGAAGAGGTTCCAGTTGAGACCCAGTCCCAGCATGTAGGAACCCTCAAGGTCATCGGCAAAGCGAGGAGCGTTCCATGCATAGCTCGCCTCCAGGCCGAGGTTGGGCAGGCAGTTCCCTTTTGCAGCCTTCACACCGTTCCTGGCAGACGCCAGGGTTGCCTGCAGGGCCAGGTACTCTGGTCTCTTCTTCTTTGCAAGCTGAAAAAGCTCCTCTGCGTCCAGCCCCTGAATCTCTTTCTGTCCGGGTGGACAGAGCCGGTCCACCTTCCACTCCCCTTCTTCGCTTTTCCCGATGAGCACGTCCATTGCCCTTCCCGCCACCCTCTCCTTCCCTCTTGCCCTGACGAGCTGATCCTGGAAGTCCGCCAGCTGAACCTTTGCGGAAAGAAGGTCCGAGCGCACCACGGTACCTTCCTTGTAGAGCAGTTCGATCTGCCGCAGACTCTCCTGTGCGGTCTCCACCGCCATCCCGGCAACCTCTCTGCTCTCCCTGGCCAGAGACAGCCCCCAGTAGACCTGGATGGCATAAAATCCCACCTGGGACCTCGAGCCTGCCAGCTCCCACTCCACGGCCTCCCTCTGTCCCTGGAGCGCCCTTTTCCGAAAGAGCAGCCTGCCCCCGGTGAAGAGAGGCTGGTTGACGCTGATACGGGTCTGAAAGTTGTCCAGGGCATCCGGGTGGTTCAGGGCGTTCAGGGAAGGGTCTGTTACCGGGTTCAGCAGCCCGGGCTTGAACCGTCCCTGGTTGAGCAGGCTGCCGAAGCTGGCCACAGGCTCATCGGTCCGCAGGTAAGACTCCTGAAAATCGATCCTCGGCAGCCGTTCCGCCATGGCCCCCTGCTCGCGGGCGCGGGCTGCTTTCAGGCCCTCCTCTGAGGAACGGATCTCAGGGGATCTTTCCAAGGCCCTGGTCACGGCTTCCTGTAGCGTCAGCGGAGCGGCATGGATCCGGGCCGACCCCGTGAACAGCAGCATCATAAAGCCCGATAAAAGCAGGCCTCTCCGGTAAACGTTCCTGTTTTCCCTCATGTGCCTCCCCCTGTCGTCTCGCCCGAAACCTGCATGAAACGCTCCCCTGGAATCGCTTTTTAATGGTTATGAGCCACAATCGGAGAAAAGGTTGCATGAAACAGGAAACCTTTTTTTGCTTCTCCGATGGCTCAATCCTCGTCTGGCCGGGCGCTGGAAAGAGACCGGGTGGGTTCGTGTAAGATGTCGAGTTCCCTTTTCTCGTAGAGAGACAGGGCCTGCTGGGCTGACACCTCCGCTTCCACCCTGTAGGTCTCCAGCCCGTGATCCCTGAGCATGTGGAAGGTGATCTCCCCGATCTCCTGAACCAGAATCACGTCGATGCTCATCTGTTCGATCAGTTCGTGAAAGACCGCCAGCCCTGCATGCACCTTCTTGTGGAGAAAGGGATTTTCAACGACGCGACATTCCGTCCGATCCCCGTCGTCGATGGTGACGGCAAGGAAAAAGGGTGCCCGGCTGAGTACAGGGCTCATCATCTCTTCGGGTCCGCCTCCCCCCTCCACCGGGATCAGGATCTTTCGCGTCCTTCCCACATAGGGCTCGATGTGGA
>CAZSUQ010000215.1:0-7830 GCA_964609935.1 uncultured Thermodesulfobacteriota bacterium
CTGATCCTGGCAGGCGTCATCCTTGTGGGATGGATCAACCTCGGATTCACTGGGTTCGCAGCATCACAAGGCACGGCAGAAAAAATCAAAGCATTTGGCCACATAGGTTCTCTGCTTCTGGGATTGTTGTTCGCACTTTCTTTCTGCCCTGTTTCAGCGGGCCTTTTCTTTGGGAGCCTGATCCCTCTTGCCCTGCAACAGAAAGCCCCTTTTTTACTCCCCCTGGGCTATGGCCTGGGCACCGGCCTTCCGGTCTTGGGTTTTGCCCTGGGGGTTGCATTCGGCGCGAAAGGCTTAATCCGAGCCTTTCAGAGAACCTCTGAGCTGGCCTCCTGGCTCTAGAAACTCACAGGATGGGTGTTTCTCGTGGTCGGTTCTTATTATCTCTTCGTCCACCTGCTCAAACCGCTTCTGGAAAAGTCTCTTTAATGGAAAGCCGGAAACAAGGAAGACTCCTCCCAGGTTCCCCTCCTGCATGGGAAAACGGATGTTGACGGTGCGGCTATTCTCCCTTGGGCTCCAGGTGCATCTCTTTGAACTGCATCAGCCCGGGCGCCCACATGTGCTTTACCGAATCCACGTCCACGTGAATGACAGAGCAGCGGCCCGAGGCCCGGCAGCGCTCGATGGCGGGCTCGATCTCGCCAGCCCGGCTGATCCGCTCACCGTGTGCCCCCATGCTCTCCGCAAGCTTGTCGAACTTGATCTCGCTGAAGTCCGCCCAGACGATGTCCTCAGGGCCGAAATCGGGCTTGGTTTGCGATACCGCGAACTGCTGGCTCATCTTCACCATGCCCCACTGCCGGTCGCAGAGCACCAGAAAGATTGGCTTCAGGCCCTTGCGTACGGCGGTTTCCATCTCCTGCTGATGGAAACCCATGGCGCCGTCTCCGATGATGCAGTAGACCTGCCGGTCCGGGAAGGCAGCCGCCGCTCCCAGCGCCTGTCCGATGCCCGCTCCGAGCATGCCCAGCTTGTGCGTTGAGAGCTGGGTGTTGGGGGTTCGCATCTCATGGTAGAAGTTGCCCCAGACTGCGGTGTTCCCGCCGTCGAACACGGAGACGGCGTCATCGTCGAACACGCGCCGGCAGGTGTGTGCAACGTGCGCAGGGTTCATGGGATCGGTGTCTTCCTGTAGGGAGGCATCCAGCTCTGCCCGCTGCTCCTCCCTTTCCCGGCCGATCTCCTGGATGAAGGCATTCCTCGCAGCCGTGTCGATCCTCCCGCTGTGCCCTTCGAGCGTTTCCGCGAGCCTGTGGAGAAAGAGGCCTGCGTCCGCCAGCACTGCGATCTCCGTGGGCTTGTTGCAGCCCAGGTAGTCGTCGTCCACATCCACCTGGATCATCTTCTGCTCGGAGGGTCTCTTCCAGTAAGGCGGCTTCCCCCACCAGTCCGTCTCTCCCAGGCGGGAGCCCAGGGTGAGCACCACGTCCGCTGCGTTCCGCACGCGGTTGTTCAACTCCACGTGGATCATGGGTACGGCCAGCTCCGAGGTCTCGGGCAGAACCCCACGGGCACCCCAGCTCGTGGTGACCGGCGCCCGAAGCATCTCGGCCACCCTTCTCAGCCCGTCAAAGGCCTGGGCGTGGATGATCCCGCTCCCTGCATGGATGATCGGCTGCTTGCAGCCCGCCAGAAGCTCGGCCGCCCGTTCCACCAGGTCCTGCGGCGGCTCGATGCGCGCTGTACGTCGGTATTCGTGCGGCTCCAGGAACACCGGCTCCCCGCACTCGCTGTTGATGAGGTCCTCGGGCACGTCCAGGTGAACCACACCCGGCCTCCCCTGCCAGCTCTTTCGCAGGGCCCGCCTCGTGATCTCAGGGATCCGTTCATGGGTTTGAGCCGAACCGCTCCACTTGGTCATGGGCTTCATGACACCCACCTGGTTGAAGTACTGGTAGGTGCCTCCCCGGTCCGGGTAGGTGATGCCGGTTCGCCTGTGACTCGTGAAGAGCAGCACGCGGCTTCCCTCCCCGTTCTCCACGGCAACACCGGGCAGGGCATTGGCCGCCCCCGGCCCGTTGCTCGCGATGCAGACGCCCAGCCTGCCCGTGAGCTTGGCATACGCGCCTGCCATGTGAACGGCCGTGGTCTCGTGCCTGGGCGAGATGAGCTCGATCCCGTGCTTCTTGAGGTTGTGATAGAACCCGAAGTACGTTCCGTCGATGATTCCGAATACCTTTTCAACGCCTTCCTTTTTGAGCATCTTGACGATGACTTCGCCGCCGGTCATGGCATGCCTCCGTTATTGTTTGATTCAAAACCCTTTTGTTTACGGGTTCCGGGTTGGGAAACAATCTTTCTGAAAAAAATCATCCTTTAGCCCGCATATTGCATGAACCTTCGTTGCGAGAGCGATGGAAGCATGGAAGATTCGGATCCGAAGGTTTCATGCAATATGCGGGTTAGATGATTTTCGGTGTAGAAAGTGTCCAACACGGGAAGATCCGATGATCCCCCCGGTGCTCATGCGAACCGCTGAAAAGGAATGCAAAGGGGGCTGAAAATCAGGAGTGGGGACGATAAGGCGGGCTAATCCATCTCCTCGCCGAAGATGGCGTCTTCCGGGCAGATGTCCGAGCAGTAGCCGCAATCCGTACAGGCACCCGGGTCGATGACAAAGGTTTCGCCGTCCTTCTGGATGGCCTGCACAGGACACTCGTCAGGGCAGAGCCCGCATCCGCTGCACTTGTCCGCATTGATGATATAGGCCATGGGTTTCTTTCGTCCCGTCTTAGGTTTCGTGCTGCAACGGCTTTCAATAGAGAAAAGATTGGATGCACGGCTCGAGGAAAAAGGATCTCGCCCGGCGAATGATGGATCCGCCGGAACGGGGGGCGTGGAAGTGCCTGTCGACTCGCAGCTCTAAGCAAATCCCTCCAGAAAGGCCAGCACGTGCCTCCCCAGCACATCGTGGTTGTAGCCGCCTTCCAGGACCGCGTACCGGCGGCCCTGGCAATGCTTTTGCGCGTACGCCTTGGAGATCTCTCCCAGCCTGCGGTAATCGTCCTCTCCCAGGAGGTCCCCCCAATCGCTTCTTCCCCTGTCAAAGCCTGCGGACACGGACAGGATGTCCCTGTCACCCGCCTCGGCAAAGGCCTGCTCCGTGGTTTCAAGGAAGGCCGCAGCCGTGTTTTCCTCTGGATGAAGATACCGGACATCCGGATTCGTGAGAAAGATGTGGTCCGTGCCGTCCCCGTAATGAAGGTCGAAATCCAGGATCACCACCCCCTCCACCGCCCCTTCGGCCATGAGGACCTGGAGCGACACGGCCAGGTTGTTGAAATAGCAGAAGCCCCAGCAATCGGCAGGGCTTGCATGGTGGCCGGGGGGGCGTATGAGCCCGAAGCTCGCCTCCCCTGCAAGGGCGTTCCGGGCACACAGGATGGCCCCCCCTGCAGCCAGGGCGGCCACTTCGTAAAGAAACGGGTCCCTCTGGATCTGGTTCACGTGCGACCCGGAGTGAACGAGGAGCAGCTCTTCCTCGGCGGCGGGTTCCGGCTCGAGAAACTCGAACCTGCCCTCGAGCACATCCCGGATGGCCTCGATCCGGCCGGGCTCGGCTGCCGGATCATGGGCATAAACCTCGCAATAGCGGGGGTGATAAACAACCTTCATCGCTTCCCCTGCCTCCCTCTCACTCCCTCAAGGTCAGGGCTCTGCCCAGTAGAACAGCCCGTCACTGGAGACATCGAAGGTCTCCGGGCTGTCGGTCATGAACAGCCGCCTGTTCGTGCAGTCGTAGGCGATGGCCGTGAGATACCGGTTGGATCCCACGGGCGAGTAGGTCTCTGTGGACTGTTCTTTCGTCCTGGCATCGAACTGCTGGATCTGGTCCGATCCTGTTATGCGGTTCATGACCAGGAGGGAGGCCTGGGCTTCGTCCTGGCTGCGATAGGCCAGTGTCATCCCTGTGAGCTGGCTGGTGAACTTGGCCGAGTCGATGAAGATCTCGGGATCCGTGATCGTACCGCCTTCGGTTACCGCGTTCTGTATATGGTAGATGCGGGGGCCAATCTTGGTTTCACTCACGAAGAGATCCCCGGTGGCATTGAAGAACGCCACCTCCCGGTAAAAGGGAGCGGTTGTGCCCTGGAGCAGGATGTGGGATCCCTGAACCGACGGAAGGCCGGAGGAGATGGTCACACCCACCCGGATCACTTTGTGTTTCTCGTCCGAGTCTTTGCCCAGGATGAACAGCCCCGTGGTGTTCCCGGAGGATCCCACCGCCAGGGAGGTGGCTTGCTTAAGCTCGAGCAGCACGGTCTTGTTGATCTCAGCCGAGGTCGTTGAGCCGGCGATTTCAACGGTCACGAACCCCTTCTCGTCCTCCCGGGTTTCATCCGTCTGGGAGTAAAAGAGCAGGTTGTACGTGATTCCGCTCAATCCCGCCACCTCCAGCTGAATCAGGGCGATCCCCGCCGGCTTCTTCAACCCCTCCTTGTAAGGGATCACGTCCTGCTGGTCGGCAGGTGTGGAGAACTTCCTCAGGTAGATGATCCCGAGCTCCCGGTCCACGATGAACAGGTCCCCCGGGTTCACCGTGACCGTGCCCAGTTCGTCGTCCACAAAGGAAAAGGTCATGCCCTTGGGCACCACGGCCAGGGCCATGGGCTCTCCGAAGATGAACTCTTCCTGGGTCGGATCTGGATAGGACGACAGCCCTGGAAATGTGTTGTCGCACTCCTGGGCCGTGGGTTCCGGGTCCGGATCGCCCCCATCGTTGCGCTCCCCCCAGAGTTCGAAATCACCGCAGGAAAGCACAAAGGCTCCTGCGCCGGCCACAAAAAAGCAGAGCGCTACACGCAGAAGGAGGATCTTTCGCGGCAAACCGTTTCCTTTCCACGAGGATGGTAGATCCATGGTGCTTTGTCCTCCTTTGCCTTTGCTTCGTTCAGTGGATTCGGTATAAGATTTCTCGGCAGAAACATCTCCCCATTGCATTTCGTCCAACTAGATTCTAAGATTTATCCGTTTCCACTTCAACAGGATGAAGAGCAGTATTTTACTTTCATTCCCAGTTGATCCATGGATACAATGCCGTCACCATCATTGGAAAAGTAGGGATCATGCGAACCGCTGTCATCTCGGATATCCATTCCAACCTCGAGGCCCTTCAGGTCGTGCTGGAGGAGATCGACCGCATCGGCGTGGACAGGATCGTGTCCCTGGGAGACCTGGTGGGATACAACGCCGACCCGAACGAGTGCGTCCGGATTCTCAGGGAAAGGAAGATCCCCACGATCATGGGAAACCATGACGCCACGGCATGCGGGCAGGAGGATCCGGTGGATTTCAACCCCATTGCCAAGGCGGCCATCCTGTGGACGCGGGAAGCGCTGGAGCCCCAGAACAGCGACTTCATCAACGAGCAACCGGAGCAGAGACCCCTCGGCGAAGGCGTCCGTCTCGTCCACGGGTCTCTTTTGCACAGGGACCACTACCTCCTGTCACGCTACGATATCGAGGAAAACGTCCACCGGATGCGCCTCGAACAACCCGAGCTCAGGGTTCTGTTCTTTGGACACACCCACTATCAGGTAGCCTTCACCTGCGACCGGGAAGGCAACCTCTCCCTGATCTCTTCCTCTGAATTCGAGGTCCAGGATGATGTGCTCTACCTCATCAACCCGGGGAGCGTTGGGCAACCCAGGGACCAGGACTCTCGAAGCGCCTTCCTTTTGCATGACGAAGAGGCCCGTACCGTGAAATTCATCCGGCTTTCCTATGACGTGCGTGCCTGTGCAAAGAAGATCATCTCGGCCGGCCTCCCCCGCGAGTTGGCAGATCGGCTCTCTCAGGGATGGTAACTCCGCTCGAAACCCTTGTCTCCCATGTTGAATCCGAAGATCCCCGGTGGCGGACCGTGGTGCTCCGCGGGGTATGCCCATCGGCGCGGTCCCTGGTGACGGCCTTCCTCGTCCACAGGGTGCCCCGCCGCCCGGTTCTCTGTGTGCTGGATGACCCGAGGAGCGCTGAACGGTTTACGGATGAAGTCTCTTTCTTTGCCTCCCTGTTCCTGTTCCGTGCCGTGGATGAGGAGCAATTGAAAAGGAGGGTCCTTCTCTTTCCTCCCTGTCTTCCCAATCCGCTCGGCCTTGCCCAGGCCTCCACAAATGCCGCACAGGAACGGGTCCGCACGCTTCTCGCCCTCATGAAAAAGGATGATCCTCCCGTGGTGGTCACCTCACATGAAGCCTTGAGGGAGCGTGTCCCTCCCGGTGACGCGCTGGTAAAGAACGTGCACACCATCTGTGCAGGAGACGAGATGGACCGGGAGCATCTGGCAGGGTTCCTTCAAGACATGGGATACAGAAGGGCCCCGGTGGTGGAGGCCCCCGGGGAGTGTGCGGTGAGGGGAAGCCTGATCGATTTCTTTCCCCTTACCGGGGGACAACCCTTTCGCGTGGACTTCTTTGGGGACACCATCGACGGCATCCGCACCTTTCAACCCGAGACCCAGCGTTCCGAGAGCCCGGTGGAATCGGTTGTGATCAAGCCGGCCTCTCTTCTCGTGCCGGGTGCCGTTGACCCGGAACGCGTGCGCACTCGCGTCAAGGAAAGGGCGGACGCCCTGAATCTTCCGGTGAGAAAGCGCCTGGAGCTCCAGGACCGCATCGAAAGAGGGCTTCCTTCCCATGAGATCCCGGTTCACCTCCCCTTCTTCTACGACGAAACGGAGACGCTCCTGGATTATTTCAGGGAGGGGATGCTGACAATCACCATGTCCCCGGACCGGATCCGCATGGCTGGGCTGGAGCACCAGCATGAATGCGCCCGCTCCATAGAACAGTTGGCCTCAAAGGAAAAGATCGTTCCCAGGGAGGAAGATCTTTTTCTGAACACGGACGACCTGTGGGAGCGACTGAATAAAGGCCCCTTGCTGGCCTTCTCGGAGTTGCCCGAAGAAAAGGAAACACAAGGGGCCGCAGAGATTGCTGAGCTGCGTTTTGAATTCAAGAGCCTCCGAACCACATCGCTGCCCGGACTGGAGGCAAGGCCTGCAAGGGGCCTCGCCGGTGTGGTCCGCCTGATCCAGGACTGGATCCAGGAGGGGCAAAGGGTGTTCCTGGTCTGCGGCAGCGAACCGGAAAAGGTTCGTCTGGCGCACCTGCTCCACGAATACGATCTCAAGTTTGTGCAACCGGATGAAAAGATGTCGTTCCGGCAAGGCGAGGAAGGGCTCACGCTCCTGAGGGGAGAGCTTTCACAGGGCTTCCTGTTCCCTGAGGGCCGGATGGTCTTTCTCCACGAGGAAGACATCTTCGGCAAGAAGGTGCGCAAGCGAAGAGTCCCGGAGAAGTCCCTGCCTGCAGGGATCGACCTCAAGGAGCTCCATCCGGGGAACCATGTGGTGCATGTGGACTTCGGGATCGGGGCCTTTCGAGGACTGGAAACGCTCGACATTCGCGGTCACATCAACGACTACCTGCTCCTGGAGTACGCCAACAAGGACAGGCTGTACCTGCCCGTGGATCGCTCGAGCAGGATCCAGAAATATGTGAGCACAGAGGACCTCCCGCCCACCCTGGACAAGCTGGGCGGGGTGGCATGGGTACGCACCAAGAAGAAGGTGAAGGAATCCATCCTGGCCATGGCCGAGGAGCTCGTCTCCCTGTATGCGCTTCGGGTGGTGAAAAAGGGGCACGCCTTTTCCGGGGTCGATCCCTCCTACCAGGAGTTCGAGGCCGCCTTTCCCTACGAGGAGACGCCGGACCAGATGCGCGCCATCGACGATGTCATTCAGGACATGGAAAAGGAACGGCCCATGGACCGCCTGGTCTGCGGAGACGTGGGCTACGGCAAGACCGAGGTGGCCATCCGCGGGGC
>CAZSUQ010000216.1:0-7829 GCA_964609935.1 uncultured Thermodesulfobacteriota bacterium
AACTGCCGCGCTGAACTGCACCGGGAGATCGCTCGTTCGCTCCACATCCCGGATTCGCTCGCCGATGGTTGTTGCCGTGTCATAGCAGGCCTCCGGCAGGATCAGGGCAAAGGTGTCCGCTTCCAGACGAAGGGCAAGGTCCACCTCTTTGCGTGTACATTGGAGCAGGATCTCTCCGAAGGAATCCAGACACTTGTTGCCTGCGTTCTCACCCTGTTTTTCATTGAAGTCCTTGAAGTCGTCCATGTTCGCAAGACAGAGGCAGATGGGGTGTTTTTGGCGCTGGGCGCGTTTCAGCTCCCGGTCCAGAAAGATGTGGAAAGCCTTGCGGTTGTAGAGCCCTGTAAGAGGATCCCTCAGGGAGGCCTCTTCCTGAAAGGCCTGGAGCAGTTTTTCCGCTGTGACGTCCGAGACGAAGTCAAGCGCATAGAGGAGTTCGCCGGTATCATCCAGAATGGGAAAGGTTTGGATCTGGAGGTACTGGAGGTCCCCTTCAGGTGTATGTCTTCCGAACTCCGAAGGTCCGGAACGTTCCGCCTTGTCAAAGGTCGTCACGGCGGGGCAGACGTTCGCCCTTGTCCGGCACAGGGTTTCAGAGCCAAAGACGACCGCATGGCACTTCTTGCCCACGATCTCGTCCTTTGCCTGTCCCAACCACTCCAGCATGGCCTGGTTGGCGTCGCGGATGAGGTAGTCCTTGTCAATCAGGAGGACCCCGTCCGGCATCCCCTCCAGGAGCGCGTTCCAGAGCGAAGGGTTTTCCCTGAGCCGATCAAAAAGGGTTTCACGATCTTCGGACGCCTTGTTCATCTCATGGACTCCTTTGCGGGTTCCTGCGCATTCAGGAAGATCGCTCAGGCGGTTTCTTGCTGCAGGACCTCCCGAAGCGACTGGAAGAGGGTTTCCGGTTTTTCAGGTATTTTCATGTACTGGATGTTGGCTCCCTTTTCTCTTGCCCGGTTGCGGAGGGATTCGCTGGGTGCCTGGGGATCTGTGGAGGTCAGGATCATCTTGACTTTCGGGTTCAGATCGAACAAGCGGTAAACCGAGGCCTGCTGTTTCTGGTCGGCGAGCCGGCTGTCCCATATGACCCATTCAATCGTGTCCTTTTGGTCTGAATAGATCCTGATCGCCTCCTGGTCGCTCTCGGCCGGGATCACCTCGTACTGCATCTTGGACAGGATGTCCTGAAACAGGTCCCGCATTCCGGGGTTCTTCTCTGCAAGGAGGATCTTCCCTGGGGGGGGCAGAGGTTTTTCCATCGGGCTCGGAGAGGCAGGTGTCCGGGGCAGGCGGATTCGAAAGGCGGTTCCCTTGTCGGGCTCGCTGGACACGAAGATCTGTCCACCGTGCTGTTTTACGATGTTGTAAACCACACTCAATCCCAGCCCTGTCCCCTTTCCCGTATCCTTTGTGGAGAAGAAGGGGTCAAAAACCTTGGAAAGCTCCCTGGACGGAATCCCGCATCCTGTATCCTCAACCGTGATCTCCACAAAGGACGGCCGACGTTTCCCTGTTCGTTCCTCCGATGGTGCCTGTGGGGGGCAGGGGGACGTGGAGATACGGATGGTCCCACCACCTGGCATGGCGTCACGCGCATTGAGGACCAGGTTCATCAGGATCTGGTCGAGATGTTGAGGGTCGGCCTCGATCTGACCCGAACCCGGATCGAAATCGAGCTTCACCTCAATGGAAGATCCCAGCGTGATCCCCAGAAAGCTCAGGGACTCGCGAAGCCACGTATTGACCTCCACCATGCGTTTTTCCATGGTTGCCTTCCGGCTCATGTTGAGCAGCTGGCGTGTCAGGTTGGAGGCCCTTTCCGCCATGGAGAGAAGGATCTCCGCCGGTCGCTGGATGGAGGGAACCTGCTTTGCACGGTGAACGAGCAGCTCGGTTTGAGGGAGGATCGCTGTGAGGATGTTGTTGAATTCGTGCGTGATGCCGCTGATCAACGTGCCGAGGCTTTCCATTTTTTGATGCTGCAGCACCTGCTGCTCGAGGACCTTCCAATCGGTGATGTCCAGAATGCATCCCTGCATGGCCGAGGTCCCCTGGTACTGGACCGTGCCCGCGCATTGAAGGGCGTTGCGTACCTCTCCTCCCCCTGTCTTCAGCCGGATTTCCTTCATCGCGTCCCGGCTGCTTTCCTCTCCGGCATCGAGCAGGGAGGCCGTCTCCACAGCGGAAGCCGGTTCGATGAAATCTTCGATGGATTGCTCCAGGAGGGCGTTCATGGGGGTGTCAAGGATCTCGCACAACTTCTCATTGGCGAGGCGGACCCTGTCTCCCTGCTGGATATAGATGCCCACCAGGGACTGCTCGAAGAGTTTTCGATACTTCTCCTCGGACTCAAAGAGGGCCTTGGACCTTTCCGAAACCTCGTCTTCCAGTTTCAGGTTGGAATCGAGGGGCTTGTCAGCGGCTTTTTTTTTCTCCCTCCGTTCCTTCCGAAGGGCCAGACCGTTCTGCACCACCTTGCGGAGTTCCTTGGGGCCGAACTGGCCTTTTTTCAGGTAGGAAAACACGTAAGCATCCGTGGCTTCCATGGGAGACCAGTCCTGTTCGAAGCCTGTGATGATGATCAAGACGGTATCTTCGTCCGAGATGGCCCGTACCCGCTGGATCAACTCCTTTCCCGACATCCCCGGCATTCGAAGGTCACAGAGGATCAGGTCATAGGCGTTGATGTTGAGCTTGGTTAATGCCTGCAGGCCGTCTTCCGCCGTATCCATTCGGTACGTCTTGTCCAAGGCCCGAAGCAAAAACTCCCGATAGAAGGAATCGTCTTCGATGATCAAGATGTGAGGCCTGTCGCTCATTTCTGCTCCTCATTCCACCGGAAGGTTCGGGCCCCCCAGAAAGGTGTCCGGTGAGACCGGGAGGGTGAGCAGGAAACGGGTTCCTTCCCCGACGTTCGAGGTCACCTCCATGGTTCCGCCTTGATCCCTGACGATTTTCCGGGTCAGGCTGAGGCCGAGGCCGGTCCCCTCCACCCGATCCGAAGTGGTAAAAAAGGGATCAAAGATCCTGTGGATGTTTTCGGGGGGGATGCCGCATCCGGTGTCGGAGATGGAAATCTCGATCATGGGCGGCTTTCCCTGCTGCGGCGTGCTCTCGAGGCTCTGTACCCGAATCACGCCCCCTTTGGGCATGGCTTTGTATGCGTTGGAGTACAGGTTCAGGAAAACCTGCATCAAATCCGTCTTTCTGCCGAAGAGCTGATCAGCCTTCAGGTCCTTCTCCACCCGGATCCCCCGTTCTCTCAGGAGTTCGCCCAGAAGGGTTTCGGTCCCTTCCAGCAGCTCGGCCATCCGAAGCATTTCCGGAGGCCTGTCCGGTTTCCGGGCAAATTGAAGGAGGTCGTCGATGATGGAAAAGGACTTATCCAGGCTCTGAATAACGATGTGGAGTTGCTCCTTCACGGTGTCGGTGGGCTCCGGCGGATTGGAATCCGAAGCGTACGTAACGATGCTTCCCGCCTCTATCTCCTCCAGCACGAGCTCCAGGATCCCCTTCACGGCGCCCAGCGGACTGCGAAGGTTGTGAGCTGTCCCGGTGGCCAGCTCCCCGATGGATGCCATCCGGGCGGATTCCATGAGCCTTTTTTGCAAAGCACGTTCCTCGGTCACATCGTCCAAAATACAGAGAAGGGCGGTCTCGCTTTCTCCCTGATGCCAGACAGGGACCAGGCTCCACTGGTAGATCCTTTCCACCCCCTTTTCCGGATCCGTGAGCCTGGATTCGTCCCGGAAGAATTTTTCGCCAGCCAGGATCGCCTGAATCCCTTTCTGGAGTACAGGGTCCGGAAAGATTTCCTGAAAGGGTCTGCGTTGTCCGGAGGCCAGGGGTGGGAACATGGTGACTGCAGGCGGATTGAAATAGAGGACACGCCCCTGGCCGTCCAGAAGCAGCAGTCCGAGCGGAATGCCGGTGAAGACACACTCCTTGACCTTTCTTTCCTCTTCGACCCGGATTCGTTCCTCGTCGAGCCGGGCAATGGACCGCTTCAAATTCTCTGTAAGGCGCTGGACCTGCTGGTGTGACTGGATCCGCTCGATCGCCTCGGAGGCGAGCTTTGCACAGGAGGCGAGAAGGAGGCCCATGGTTTCCATGAAGACCGTTTTTTCCGGGTCCGGCTTGACCTTGATGTATCCAAGAGGGCCCTGTTTCCCGATCAGGTCCACAAAAAGCAGGGGGTCTTTGCCATCCTGTGACGTATACGGCTCGGGCTGCCTGTTCTGTTCCACAAGAATTGTATGGCATGGGTCGGATGCCTCGGACTTCTTTGCCTGACAGAGGAGCTCCCACTTTCGATTCAGGAACAGTGTGCAGATGGCCATCTCAAAGGGGAAGCGGGTCACCAGGGTTTCGGATAGATGTCTCAGGGCTTCCCGCTGGGAACAGCAGCCCTGAAGCTGGAGGCCCAGCGCATTGATTCCTTTCAGCTCCCTCTGTTCCCGTAGCAGTTGCTTCTGCCGGACCTGTTCCTGCTCCTGGATGTTGCCGAGTGCCTGGTTGGCCTCCATGACCGTGGGCAGGTAAAGGGATTGTGAAACTGGGTCCCAGTCCAGTCTGTCCATCAGGTCCTTTACGTCGGCATGGATCTGAGCCTGGATCTCATCGAGGCGCT
The DNA here is from genome assembly GCA_964609935.1 of uncultured Thermodesulfobacteriota bacterium. GTDB lineage: Bacteria > Desulfobacterota > DSWW01 > DSWW01 > DSWW01 > CAYTRL01. The sequence continues at coordinate 4,634 of CAZSUQ010000216.1, forward strand.
GGCGGGTAACGCCCAGGTCCTCGAGAAGGGAAGGGGCGAGTTCATGCGGTCCGGGGTCCCCTCCGGTTCCGATCTGATAGAGATAGCTGAGGCGGTTGCAGAGTTGCACAAGGCGGCAGAGGACCCGGTGCCGGTCCTTTTCCAAGAGGTTTGCCACAGGGTGATGGTGATGGATGATGACCTCTTTGTAGGTGGAGGGGATCTTCCAGTGATCGAAGATCCAGTGACTCACATCCGTGTGGTCATAGCCGATCTGTTCCCTCTCCGCCCTGTAAAGGGGGATTCCGGTCGTCTCCGCATGGGAGATGACTTCTCTGTATCTACCCTTCAGATGGCTGCAAAAGACGACCTTCCCGATGTCGTGGAGCAGGCCGGAGACAAAGGCCTCCTCCGGGTCCACGGGTTGGCTGATCGTACCCGCCAGATGTCGGGCCCAGACAGCCGTGCCGATGCTGTGCTTCCACAGCTCTTCCAGGCCCAGGCCGTACTCCTCCTGCTGGTCGGAGAAGAACTCCATGACCGAGACACTGAGGACGATACTTCGTAGCGTTGAGAATCCCAGTGTGAGGATGGCTTCTTCAAGGGAGGTGATCCGCCCCGGCTTCCCGTAGTAGGGCGTGTTGGCGACCTTGAGGACCTTGGCGGTCAGGGGAGGGTCCAGTTCCACGATGTCGGCCAGCTCCTCGGTGGAGCCGGCCGGGTTCAGGGCCCTTTTCATCCCCTCCATGGCCACCACGGGCAGGGTGGGCAGACTGTCCAGGGCGGCTACGATGTGACGAAAATAGATTTCGTCGGAAGCTTTATGGTCCATGGGGTTGGGTCTCAACCTGGAGGTCAGACAAAATAATCGATATTCGCCTTCTTATACTTCTGTTTTGGCGAGTTGTCAATAAAAACCTAAACCAAAACGTGATGTTTTGTTCACAACCTGTTCCCTAAAAAACATTTTTGTCGCAAGGATTTCTCGTCGACAAGAGGGCCCGCATACCCGTTGCGGAAAGGGCTTTCCATCGTCATTTGAACAAGGATTTCACCCGGTTCAAGGAATCTCTATCTCGGGTACCTTTTCCACGAGCATGGGGGAGAGGTGCAGGACCCTGGTTGTGGACCTCTTCTGTCCAATGTCCTGATAGATTCGGGTCATCTGTTCTTCATCAAGCCCGATGACCGGTCCGGCCTCTCCTGCAGGGACCTGATTGTTGAGCGCGTAGAGGGCCAGGTCCATCTTGTCATAAGGCAGATGGAAATAGAACTCTTCCTGTGTCTGTTCAAGGCTGTAGGTGTCTGTGGAGGGCACGGCGGTACAGATCTCTTCGGGCAGGCCCAGGTGACGGGCAAGCTGGTAGACCTGCGTCTTGTAGAGGTGTGCGATGGGCTTGAAATCGGCTGCGCCGTCTCCCTGTTTGACGAAAAAGCCCTGATCGTATTCCAGTCGATTGGGGGTGCCCGCCACGGCGTAGTTGAGCCTGTCCGCATGGTAATACTCCAGAAGCTTCCTGCTGCGCTGTTTCATGTTGGTGGCTGCAACGATCTGCAGGTACGCCTTGAGGGGAAGCCTTTGTTTCTTCTGTTCCCCTTCCGGAGACTCGATCACGATGTAAAAGACATTCAGGGCCGTTCTCTTCAGGAAGTCGGGTTCCAGGACGATTTTCTGCTTGTAATCCGGGGTGTATTCAGGGAAGACCGAGCGGATGGCTTCGTCTCTCCTGCGGTAGCACCCCAGGCCATCCAGGACGGGTGTGATGTTCTCGAGTTCCGTGGCAATCCCGAGCTGATCGGCCAGCTTCTTCGCACGCTCCAGGCTGAAGGAAGCCGAGTCCCTTTCCGGCATAAAGATCCCGAACACGTTCTTCGGTCCCAGGGCCTGGGTGCAAAGGGCTGCCACAACCGAGCTGTCCACCCCGCCGCTCATGGCCACCACGGCCCCCCTCTTTCGAAGCTCCTCTTTCAGAATCCTTCGTATCGATTCACTGATCTCACGAACCGCCTTGTCTGCATCGAGATGGAGTACGTCAGCTGAAAACATAAGTCGATTCTCCTTTTCTCCTTCCGCGACCATAGAGATGAGAAAAAAATACTTTAGCGAACAAACCATCTTTGTGCAACGGGAGTCCAATCTTCATGATTGACATGTCCATGGAAATTTGGTTTTCTCTTTTTCTCGAGGGAACCCCTCTGCATGCTCGCAGGAGTGAGTCAATGGGAAAAAAACCAAGGACGGATCGAGACAGGAAGGACAAGAACCCACTCAAGGGGCTCGAGGCATACCTGGAGGAGCACAAGCAGGATTCCATTTTTGACAGAGAGAACGGCAGCGAAAGTGCATGGTGCCTTTTTCTCCACGGGGGCAAGGAGGCTGCAGGACGGATCAAGGATAACGAGACCTATGAATTCAACCTTGTCTCCAAAGAGGGATCCCTGGAGAAGACCCACAAGGTTCATGTGCACTACCTGTGTCCGGAATCCATGCGTGACCAGGCCATGGAGCAGAGGAAGAAGGACGACGCGGTTGCAGGGAAGTCGGAGGGACCTCACTTTGTTCCCCGGTTCAGGCATCACATCAAGAACAAGAGCCTCTTTCCGTTGATGAACCGGAGGGAGGTTCTCTTCTTCACCCTGCTGGGGGGGGATGTTCTCAGGGGCATTATCACCGGTTTTTCCAGGCACGAGATCAACTTCAGCATGAAGGGGGGCGTGCCCGTTGTCATCATGCGCCATGCCGTCTTCGATGTGAAGGACAAAAAGGATCGGAGCTTCCTGAAAAAGGAGGTGGAGAAGACCGGACAGTATTGGTGATGAACCAGGGATCGAAGCTTTGGCTCGATCCCTGGTTCAGAGGTCATCGGTTCAGATAAAAAGCCTGCAACCGGAGAAAAATCAACTCTCCTGTTTCAGGCGTTTTTCCTTCGATCCGTTTTGAGCAAGACTTGTTACCAACTGTACGTCACGTGAAGCTTTCCACCGATACCGAAGCCGAAGTTGCTTTCCGCAAGGATTAGCCCAATGGTATTGGGCGAATAACGGGTTTCTCCGAAACCCATGCTTAACCCCACATTTCCCCCAACGCTGAAGTTATCTGAAACCCAATACTCTGCACCGATATGGATGTCGTTTATAACCCAGAACTGTGTGTCCGTGGCCTTGCCCAAATCGATGATGTGGAAGACGAGATCATCTCCGATGTAAGGCCGGAGGT
>CAZSUQ010000217.1:0-7828 GCA_964609935.1 uncultured Thermodesulfobacteriota bacterium
GTGGGGGATCAACGAGGAGGAGCAGGCAAAGGTGCTTCAATTCATGACCGAGCTCGTGACCATGCCTGAAGAAAGGCTGGACGAACTCGACAACGTGAGCATGCACGAATACCTCTCCGGCCAAGACATCCCCTATGCCCTTTACAGCTACATGGCATTCCACGCCAACGCGTCCCTCGCCGAACCGGTGGACCTGGTGGCGGCCTCGGAGCAGATCCGCATCCTCAAGCACATCATGCTCCAGGGCGGCGGCGGCCAGTACAAGGGTGGTTTCGGGCTGCTCACCAAGGTGATGCTCCGCGAATTCGAAAAGAACGGCGGCGAGATCGTCCGCAGCAACAAGGTGGAAGGGATCACGGTGGAGAACGGGGCCGTCACCGGTGTGACCACGCAGCAAGGGGCCTACAAGGCCCCGGTGGTGGTGAGCAGCGCGGGCCTCCAGCCCACGGTCCTCAAGCTGGTGGGCGAGGAACACTTCGACCGGGCCTACGTGAACTACATCAAGGGGCTCGCACCCGGCTGGGGATTCACGAGCGTTCGCTACTTCCTGAACAAGCCCGTGATGGATGTGCCCATGTACGTGGTCTACTCGGATGACAGCTGGTGGAACATGGAGCGTTTCCTGAAGGTGAAAGAGGGCCACATCCCCGACGAGGTCATCCTCTTCATGTGCAACCATTCGTTCTACGACGAGGAGGCCGCACCTCCCGGCAAGCAGGTCCTCGTGTCCGGAACCCTCTGCTCCCCGAACCCGGAAGCCACGGAAATCGAGGGCCTGTGGAAGAGGATGGACGAGCAGATGACAAAGTTCTTCCCGGAGATCTGGGATGCAACGGAGCGGAAGGAATACGCCGGACCCAAGGAGGTCAGCGCCCTGACCCGTGACAGCGTCCTGCCCGGCCAGGGGGGTGAGTGTGTGGGCCTCGCTCAGATCGTGGGCCAGTGCGGCAGGATGAAGCCGAGCGTCGAGGCCCCTGTTCGCGGTCTCTATTACTCCGGGGCCGACGCAGGCGGAAAAGGCAGGGGCACGCACCAGGCCGCCGAGTCCGGGAGCGAGGTGGCCCGCCTCGTGGGGCATTTCCTCAACAAGCGGCTCAAGACCCAGTAAGCTGCAGGGTTGCCATCGTAAAGATTTTTGACGCGTCTCGTTTACGTGGGACGGGCCGGTTTCCGTCCCGAAACAGCCTTTTCTGACGTGAAAAACCTCGCCCAATAAATATGGGCAATCCCCCCATACTCCACCCATAATAATTCCTTGTTGCATTCCAGCCAATCCCTATGATTATACTGAAGATCCGGGCATTTGCTTCTTCCCTGCCGGGGAACGGCGATTCATGGGGGAAGGTGCCGATTCGCTTGAAGAAAATTCGACCTGAGAAAGACGGGAGAACATCGATGGGCATATGTTACGAGAACAAATCACTGAAAGAAGTGGTGGATTTGCGGGAGCAGCGTTTTCAGGATTCGGGATACGCCTACGGCCTGGAAAGGCTCGAGCTCGTTGAGGAGGACCCGGCCAAGTTCATGCGGTTCCAGATGAGGCTCGTGGCTTCCTGCATCAATGCAAGAGAATCCGCCAAGCTGATCTCCGCAAACCCCATGTCCATGATCCAGGGCGAACTGCTGTTCATGCTGGCCAATGCGGAGGGGGATGTGATCTCCGCCTCGTACGGGCTTGCCGGGCACATCCAGTGCATGCCCTTTATCGTAAAAAACCTTGCAAACCTGGGATTCGAGGACAATCCCGGCATCCATGAGGGCGATATCTTTTCCTGCAACGATCCCATGTACGGCCCTCCGCACAATGCAGACTGCTACACCTTCATGCCCGTCTACCACAACGGTGAACTGGTGAGCTGGACCGTGGGCCTGAATCACATCGTGGATGTAGGCGGGATCCAGCCGGGAGGCCTGGGCGTGGTTTCCACCAGCGTTTTTACCGACGGGTTCACTTACCCGCCCACCAAGACCGGAACGGATTTCAAGCAGCACAAATGGTGGGAACTGCACTGGAAACGCCGGACCCGGACGGAGATGTTCAACGTCCTTGACGACAAGATGCGGGTTGCCGGCATCGTATCGCTGCACGACAGGATCCGGGACGTGATCAAGGAGTTCGGGCTTGATTATTACAGGGAGGGGCTGAAGGAGATCATCGAGCGGGAACGGAGAATCCTCGTGGAGCGGATCAAGGGGCAGGCGGTCCCGGGAAAGTACCGGTACCTTCAGCTGAGTGCGGTGAACTACAAGGGGAGCTTTGGAAAGCTCTGGCCCGCTTCCAACCGGAACTGGATCATCCACAAGACCGGGGAGCTGAACATTCGGCCGGACGGAACCCTCCTCACGGACCTCGAGGGCCTTACGAGTGAAGGGGAGTTTCATGCCAACGCCTACGAGCCCGCGGTCCGCATGCTCACCTCGCTCGGCATGTGGCCCATGTTCGCCTACACCGAGACCATCAATTCCTCACTCCTCTACATGACCGACTGGAACATACCTCCGGGCAGCATGTTCAACCCGCAGAATCCCTACGCCGGCACGGTGATGGGGCTCGGCGTCATCGCCGGCTATATCTACCTCTTTCACAACTGCCTGAGCCTTGCGTACTTCAGCAGGGGCTTCCTGGAAGAGACCTTCCCGGCCGACGGAACCACCATCGGTTACGGGGCGGCAGGCATGCTGGAAGACGGCTTTCAGTGGGCCGGTGGAGACATGTCCCTGATCACGTGCCAGAGCGAAGGCGCCACCCCCTTCCATGACGGCATCGACGCGGCGGTCTGTTCGCCCAATCCCGCAGCGGACATCGGGGAGACCGAGGCCATCGAATTCCTCCTTCCCACGCAGGTCAATATCGGAAAGAAGCTGATCCCGGACTTCTGCGGGCACGGGAAGTTTCGAGGGGGCCTGGGGATCGGCATGCTCCAGATGGTGAACAAGCCCGGGAAATCCCTGATCATCAACGCCTTTGCCGCAACGGACGGGATGGGCGCGTGCGCCGTGGGCCGCAGCGGAGGCTACCCGGGCACAAACGACATCGTGGTCTTTGCCCATGACACCAACATCCGGGAGGTGCTGGAAAGCGGGGGAACCTATCCACGGGATTTCGTGGAGATGAACGAGTGGATCCGGGAAGGGACCCTGAAGGCCGGAAGTATGGAGTCCTTCAAGGGGCCGACGCCGAGCATTTCCTGCGGGGACGGCGACCTGTTCGCTTCGGCCGCAGGTTCCAGGGGGGGATGGGGCGATGTCCTGGAAAGGGATTACGATCTCATTGAAAACGACATCAGGTACGGTTGGATCACGAAAAAGACCGCCGAGACGGTCTACGGCGCCGTTCTAGATGAGCAGGGCAAGGTGGACAGGGAAGGAAGCGATCGGCTGAGGCAGGAGATGCGTGAACGGAGGAAGGAACGATCCGTGGATGCAAGGGCGTGGTGGGAGCAGGAGCGGGAACGGGTCCTGGAGAAGAACTGGCACGAGGACATTCGGAATCTGTATGCAGACTGCCTGAAGTACAAGAAATTCAAGGACGAGTTTCTGGGCATGTGGCAGCTTCCTGAAGACTACAGCCTATAGACAACGTATGGTTCGGAGGAAAACATGAAGCAGTCGGAATCCGGATTCGGCAAAGAGAATTTCAAGCTCCTGGTGGAAGGAAAGCTTCCCTGGGAGGAAGTGAAAAAGGTCATTCGCTTATCGCCCAAGGATGCGGACAGGTTCAAGAAGTATCTGGAAATCCTGCAGGAACAGGTCCCCTGGGAGGACAGGATCCTGCTTCGCATCTCGGATCACCTCTACATCGTTTTAAAGGAGAACGGAGACCGGCTCGTGAAGTGCGATTGCGGACACGAGCTGGGGGACTACCGTGTCAACTGGAAGCTGAGCTGCAGGGTCTATGTCCGCAGAACCGATGAGGAGATCGCGGAAGTGATCACGATTCCCGAGGCCCGGCACAATACGGACCTGGTGGAAATGAGGGAGTTTTTCTGCCCGGGCTGCTACGCCCTGCTGGGGGTGGAGGTGGTGCCGTCGGGCTACCCGCCCATCTTCGAGATGTTTCCTGATCTGGACAGGTTCTACAGGGAGTGGCTCGACAGCCCCTTGCCCGATGAGCGTGAGGACTGGTTTGAGGATCGAACGTTAGAAAAGCCTGCGGCGTGGGCAAAGGAGATCTAAATGTCGGACGTAAAATACCTCGTTGCACAGGATGCCGGCGGTTCCATGACCGATTGCTTTCTGGTGGACACGGAAGGCAATTTTTCAACCGGGAAGTTCATCACCCATTCCGAAGCGGAGAGGATCAGTTACCTGGGCTCGCTGAAGGATGCCGCCGGCAAGTGGCAGATGGACACGGAAAAGATCCACAAGAACGCCCTTTCCTGCACCTATACGGGCACATCCATGATCAACATCCTGCTGACACAGGGGGGAAGCAACGTGGGCCTGCTGATCACCCGGGGGTTTGCCCATCTCCCCATCATGGAGAGGGGACTCACCTGGATCGGCCAGACCTATGAAGACATCCTTCACCAGCAGCTGCACGAACATACACCTTGGCTGGTTCAGCCCGAGAACATCAAGGAAGTGACGGAAAGAATCAACGTGGGCAGCTACTACATGCAGCACCACTCCATGCCCGGAACCATCATCATCCCCATGATCGAAGAAGATGTGGTCCGGGGTGTCCGGGAGTTGATGGACAACCGCGTGGAGATCATCGCCTGCATGACCATCGGTTCGTACACGAACCCGGTGCACGAAGACAGGATGGCGGAGATTGCCAGGGAGATGATCGCAGAACGCGGCCTCGAGATCCCGGTCATCACGTCCAACGAGATGTGCTCCGTGCCGAATGAAACCGAGCGGCTGAAGACCCTGTTGATCCAGTGCTACATCCAGGAAACCGCCAGGAAGGCACTGGTGAGCGTGGAGGATGCCGCCAGGGAGGAGGGGTACAAGTACGACCTCATGACCCTCCTGGGTTACGGGGCGGCCGCCACGGTGCGCTACCCCAAGCTCGCCGAAGCGGTTGCCTCGGGACCCACGGGAGGCCTTCTGGGGGGTAAGTTCGTCTCCACATTCCTGAACCGTCCCAACATGATCTGCTGGGATCTCGGGTGTACGACCTGCGACGTGGGCCTGATCGCAGGCGGCCTGCTGCCTGTGAACAAGTCCCCTGAGTTCGCTGCCCACAAGGTGCGCATGCCCATGATCGCCATCGACTGTCTGGGCGCGGGCTGCAGCCATGTGGTCAAGGCGGACGGTGCCAGCGGCCGGATCACCATCGGCCCGGAAAGCGTTCGAGCGGACCTGGGGACCATGTACGCATCCGACGAGGTGACCATCGGGGACATCGACCTGACGCTGGGCTATGTGAATCCGGACTATTTTCTGGGCGGAACCATCACCGTGAACCGTGAAAGAGCCAAGAAGGAACTCACGGAAAGGGTTGCCGAGCCCCTGGGCCAGGACGTGTATGATGTGTCGTTGAAGATCCTGGATCTCCTGCATGACAAGGTCATCAACCACATCAACGGGATCATGCTCTCCAAGGGCTTGAATCCGGCGGAGTTCACGCTTCTGGTCCACGGCGCAGCAGGCCCCCTTCATCTGTGGGGCGTGGAAAGAGCGATCCATTTCCAGGAGGTCATCGTGATGCCCTGGTCCGCCGTGTTCTCGTCCTTCGGCGTTGCCGCTGCGGATTACTTCCACCGATACGACAAGGCCGTCACCTTTTTCCTCACCCCGGACATGCCGGAGGAGGCGAAGCTCATGCAAGGCGGGGTTCTCAGCCAAACCTGGGCCGAACTCGAGGAGCGCGGATACCAAGAGCTCGAGGTGGAAGGGTTTTCAAGGGATCAGGTCTCTTTCAGGCATGGGATCTCCTGCAGGTATATCGGTCAGCTTTCAAACTGGGAGGTCCCTGTTTCCGTGGGTCGGGCGGACACACCGGAAGACCTGGACACCATCATCAAGGCCTTTGAGAAAAACTACACGAATATCTATCCCTCGGGCGCCCGCTATCCGGAGTCCGGCTACCAGATCACCGAGATCTACGTGGAGGCCGCTGCGGAAAAACCCAAGCCCGTCATTCACGCCTATCCGCTTCAGGGCGAAACCCCTCCCGAGAAGGCGCACAAGGGAAAGCGAAAGGCGTACTTTGACGGAGAATGGATGGAATTCGAACTCTATGAGCAGGACCTGCTGGAGGCGGGAAACAGGGTGGAAGGCCCTGCCATCATCGAGCACACGCAGACAACGTTTCTCATCCCTCCCCAGAACTACGTGGAGCTGGATGAATACAAGTTCATGAGGTACAAGAGGAAGTGACAGGAGACTGTCCGGGATGGATGGAAGGACAGTCCGGCAGCCTGTTCAATATCACAAATGGAGATGAACATGGGTGGTTCTTTCGAGAACATTCTTTCCCCGATTCAGGTGGGCAGCGTAACGTTCAGGAACCGCATGTACAAGCCCGCTGCAGGGACAAAACTGTTCAAAGACAGCGACGGGTATGTCACGGAGAAGGGGAAGCTTCTTTACGAGGCCTGGGCCAAGGGCGGGGTGGGCTGCGTGGTTGTGGAGTCCCCTGCCATTGCCGGCGAATTGAGCGTGGATACCATCGGAAAGTACGAGATCACCGACGATAAGTTCATTCCCGGCCTGGCCGAGCTGGCGAACGGGATCCTCAAGCACGATTCCACCGCCTTTCTCCAGCTCTACCATGCAGGCCAGTGGCACCTGCGGGACATCACCGGGTTGACCCCGGTCTCATCGTCCCCTCACGCTCCCATCTCCGAATTCGCAAGCGTGGGGGATTTGAAAACCCTGGAGACGCTGCCTCCCTGCAAGGAGCTGTCCATCGAGGAGGTGGAGATCATCGAACAGCTGTTCATCGAAGCAGCGGAAAGAGGGGCAAAGGCCGGTTTTCAGGGCGTGGACGTGAATGCCGGGGCGAACCACCTGCTCGCAAGCTTTGTATCGCGCCACTGGAACTCCAGGACGGACCGGTACGGATGCGACAGCCTGGAGAACAGAACGAGAATCGTTGTGAACATCATTCAAGGCATCAAGAAGCGCCTGGGTGCCGACTTTCCGGTCATGGTCACCATGAACGGCCTTGAAAACGGGATGGAGGGAAAAGGCATCACCGTGGAGGAGGCGTGTGAGATCGCCAGGATTTATCAGCAGGCGGGAGCGAACGCTTTCCAGGTCCGCGTCTATGAGATCTACAATCGTGCCTGTTACTGGCTCGAACAGTACTTCTACCCCGAAAAGCGGGACCCCCTTCCGCCGGGTGTGGATTTCAGCCACAAGGGTGTTGGCGGCTTCCACAACGTTACCGCTGCAATCAAAAAGGCTGTTTCCGTTCCCATCTTCACGCCCGGCAAGTGGGACTTCGATCTTGTTTTTGCCGACGAGATGATCCGGAAAGAGCACGTGGACGTGATCGGAATCGTTCGGGGGCTGTTTGCTGACTGCGAGCTGCCGAACAAGATCGCACAGGGAAGAACGGAAGATATCGCTCCCTGCACGGCCTGCCTCACGTGCCTGACGGGCGGCATGTTCCCGGTCCGGTGCCGGATCAACAAGTTTCTTGGAGGGGAGACGGAATACTATTCGTATCCAAAGATCGAGAGGAAGAAAAAGGTCCTCATCGCCGGAGCCGGGCCCGCCGGCCTGGAGGCGGCAAGGGTCTCTGCCCTGAGAGGCCACGATGTGACCCTCTACTCCAAGGAGCGCTTTCTGGGCGGGCTCATGAACATGGCCAACATCGTAAAAGGGACCTACCCGGAAGATGTTCAGAAGATCGTGAACTACTTCAAGG
>CAZSUQ010000218.1:0-7797 GCA_964609935.1 uncultured Thermodesulfobacteriota bacterium
AGCAGGAAAAGAGCAAAGAGCAGGGCATTCAACTTCTTCTGTTTCCTGTCCTTTCTTTGAACAGGTATCTCGGACTCTCCCCTTGCCTCCTGCGCTGCGTGAAGGACCTCGCTCGCATCTTCACAATAGTGGGTGATCCGCTTCCCGGAATGAGAGACAAAGGCAACCACATCCAGTCCATAGGTATAAATCATCTTTCCGGTGGGCAGGATTTCAGCTTCTTTGAGATCCGCCATCAAGATTTCGGCCAGCTTCCTGTTTCCGCGAAACTGGCTGATCCCCTCGGGGGCAACCACCAGCCGCCTGTTCATGAGGCGAATACCCGCCCGGAAGGACACGGCCATAAGGACCGTGAAGAAACAGCCAAAGTAGACAAGGGGCGGGGCCAGACACCCGGATGTCTTGTACATAAAGAGACAAAGCAGCCAAAAGAATGCAACGACAAGGAAAAGGACCTTGAGGGCACCCTTTCGAACCTTTTCCATTGGGGTATCAAAAACACGACTCATTTCAGTGGCCTCGAATCGTTTCTTGTCTGTCCAAAAAGTATATACGAAAAAAAAGCCCCGGTGAGAACCCCGGGGCAAAGATGATTCGATCGGTTGAAAGGAAGAAACCTGCCTGTGATTTTCTTGTTTCTTCTCTGTGGTCTCCTATTTCACCTGCTCGATGCAGAAGCGTTTCCACTCGAGCTTCTTCTTCCAGTCCTCGAACCCTTCATCCTCTTCCGGCAGGGCATTCCCCTCCAGCCCGCCAACCTCTTCCTGCAGGCTGCCCTTGTCCAGTTCCTCCACGTAGGCTCCGCTGTCCAGCAGGATGGTGACCCGCTCGCCCGTCACCTCTGCAAAGCCCCCTTCCGCCACCAAGGCCTTTTCACCGGAAGAATCCCGGTAGAGGAGGCGGCCCATGGCCAGCTCGGCCAGCATGTTGGCATGCCCGGGCAGAACGCCGAACTCGCCCAGGAGCCCTGTGGCAACGAGTTCCCGGACCTGTCCGCTGAACAGGGTCCGCTCCGGTGTGACGAGATTCAACAAGAAAGTACCCTCTGCCATCCCCGATCTCCTTTATATCTGAAATTCGCCAGGAGCCTCTCCGGATCCGTCAATGGCTCATGCCGCGTGCCGTCCCGGCCATTGGGACCGATCAAGCAGCCAGCTTCTTGGCCTGCTCCTGCGCTTCCTCGATGGTTCCCACCATGTAGAAGGCCCGTTCGGGCAGATCGTCGTGCTTGCCCTCGATGATCTCCTTGAACCCTCTCACCGTGTCCTCCAGCTTCACATAACGTCCCTGCCTGCCGGTGAAGGCCTCGGCCACAAAGAAGGGCTGGCTGAGAAATCGCTGGATCTTCCTGGCCCTTGCCACCAGCTGCTTGTCTTCCTCGGACAGCTCGTCCATACCCAGGATGGCGATGATGTCCTGGAGGTCTTTGTACCTCTGAAGGATCTGTTGCGCCTCACGGGCCACATCGTAGTGTTCCTGGCCCACGACCTGGGGGTCCAGGATCCGGGAGGTGGAGTCCAGGGGATCCACGGCCGGGTAGATGCCGAGCTCCGAGATCTGGCGGGAAAGAACGGTGGTGGCGTCGAGATGCGCAAAGGTCGTTGCCGGCGCCGGGTCGGTGAGGTCGTCGGCGGGCACGTAGATGGCCTGCACCGAGGTGATGGATCCCTTCTTGGTGGAGGTGATCCGTTCCTGAAGCTCACCAAGATCTGTAGAAAGGGTGGGCTGGTATCCGACCGCCGAAGGCATGCGCCCCAGGAGTGCGGACACCTCGGAGTTGGCCTGGCTGAACCGGAAGATGTTGTCGATGAACAGGAGCACGTCCTGGCCTTCCTCGTCGCGGAAATACTCGGCCACGGTGAGCGCGGACAGGCCCACGCGGGCGCGGGCGCCGGGGGGCTCGTTCATCTGTCCGTACACGAGCGCGGCCTTTTCCAGAACCCCGGACTCCTTCATCTCGAGCCAGAGGTCGTTTCCTTCACGCGTGCGCTCGCCCACGCCGGCAAACACGGAATAGCCTCCGTGGTGCATGGCGATGTTGTGGATCATCTCCATGATGATAACGGTCTTGCCCACACCGGCGCCGCCGAACAGGCCGATCTTGCCACCCCTTGCATACGGCTCCAGGAGGTCGATGACCTTCACGCCCGTTTCCAGGGCCTGGACCTGGGTGTCCTGCTCGGTGAAGTGTGGCTTTTCCCTGTGAATGGGCATATTCATGTCCGTGGTGACCGGGCCGCCCTCGTCCACCGGCTCGCCCACCACGTTGAGAATCCGGCCCAGAACCTCCTTGCCCACCGGGATCCTGATCACGTCGCCCGTGTCCCTCACGACCATACCCCTCACCATCCCGTCGGTGGAGTCCATGGCGATGCACCGCACCGTCTTTTCGCCCAGGTGCTGCGCCACCTCAAGAACCAGATTCCATTCCTGATCGTTGATGGAAGGGTTGGAAACCTCGAGGGCGTTATGGATCTGCGGCAGATCTCCGGACTCGAACTCAACGTCCACAACAGCGCTGATGACCTGCGTAACCTTTCCCGTATTCATTTACCAGACTCCTTTCCACGTTTGAATCGCCGGCTATCCTTGTTGGCGCAGTGCCTCGGCACCGCTCACAATATCCATCAACTCCCTGGTAATGGCCGCCTGACGGGCCTTGTTATAGGTAAGGGTGAGTTGTTCGATCATGTCCCTGGCATTGGTGGTTGCGTTGTCCATGGCGGTCATCCTGGCCGCAAACTCGCTGGTCAGGCCCTCGAGCATGATCCAGTAGAGACGAACCTCGATGTAGCGGGGCAGGAGCTTCTCCAGCATGAGATCGCGTGAGGGCTCATAAATATAGTCCAGCCCGGCTGCATCCCCTGCTTCCTCTCCGGCTTCCCCTTCCTGTGCGGTCGTTCGAAGAGGTAACAGGGTGAGGTATTCGGCTCTCTGGGTGCTCATGGAATGGAACCGCGTGAAGCAAACACCCACTTCGTCCGCCTCTCCCTCAACAAAGGACCGGCTCAGGTCCCTTGCCAGGGGTTTCACGAGATCGAACTGGGGAAGCCCGGTGAAGATGTGATTCTGGGATTTCTTGATCGTGACATCCCTTCTCCTGAAATACTCCCTTGCCTTCCTGCCGATGAGGTTCAGCGACATCTCGCTGTAATTCTCTTTGTTTTCCCTCATGTAGGTCTGCGTCTGCCGGAAGAGGTTCGTGTTCAGCCCCCCGCACAGGCCCCGGTCCGTTGAGACCACAACCAGTTCCAGCTTCCCCGGCCCCGGCCGCTCCTCCATCAGGGGATGGCCGCCCTCTTCCATGCCCTGCACCAGTCCGCCGATCACCTCCTGCATCTTCTCCGCATAAGGCCGGTTGTTCTCAAGGGCCTCCTGGACCCTGCGCAGCCTTGCCGCGGCAACCATCTGCATGGCCTTGGTGATCTGGCTCGTCTTCTTTACGCTGTCGATCCGTCTCTTAATGTCTCGTAAGGTGGGCATCCGGTTCTCCTGATCAGGGTCTGCTCGTCACAACAAGAGGACACCGACTGATGGTAGCGGTTCACGCCGTCTCCGCTGCAAAGACCTCGCCGAACTCCTCCAGGATCTTGGTCACCTTGCCTTCCACATCCTCTGTGATCTCTTTCTTCTCGCGGAGTTCATCAAGGATGCCCGGATGTCGCGATATGACAAATTCCTGCAGCTTTGCTTCGTATGCCTCCACGGCTTCCACCGGGAACTTGTCCACGTAGCCGTTGGTGGCCGCATAGATGAGCAGGACCTGACCTTCCACTGCCACCGGCTTGTACTGGGGCTGCTTGAGCGCCTCAACGAGCCTTCTGCCCCGCTCAAGCTGGGCCATGGTGGCTTTGTCCAGGTCGCTTCCGAACTGGGCAAAGGCCTCCAGTTCACGGAACTGGGCCAGATCGAGGCGCAGGGAGCCTGCCACCTTCTTCATGGCCTTGTTCTGTGCGTTACCGCCCACACGGGAGACGGACAGTCCTACGGAGATGGCAGGCCTCACACCGGAGTAGAACAGATCGGTTTCCAGATAGATCTGTCCGTCCGTGATGGAGATCACGTTGGTGGGGATGTATGCGGAAACATCACCGGCCTGGGTCTCGATGACGGGCAGTGCGGTGAGCGAGCCGCCGCCGTGCGCATCGGACATCTTGGCCGCACGCTCCAGCAGGCGCGAATGGAGATAGAAAACGTCCCCGGGAAAGGCCTCGCGTCCCGGGGGCCGTCGAAGGAGCAGGGAAAGCTGGCGGTAGGATACCGCGTGCTTTGAAAGGTCATCGTAGATGATCAGGGCGTGCATGCCGTTGTCGCGGAAGTACTCGCCCATGGTGCAGCCGGCATAGGGCGCGATGAACTGCAGGGTGGCGGGATCCGAGGCCGTGGCGCTGATGACCACGGTGTAGTCCATGGCCCCGAAGCTCTCGAGCTTGTCCACCACCTGGGCCACGGTGGACTGCTTCTGGCCGATGGCCACATAGAAGCAGTAGACCGGCGAATCGGTCTCATGGGTACCCTTCTGGTTGATGATGGCATCAATGGCCACCGCCGTCTTGCCGGTCTGGCGGTCCCCGATGATAAGCTCGCGCTGCCCTCTTCCGATGGGGATCATGGAGTCAATGGCCTTGAGCCCGGTCTGCAGCGGCTCCTTCACCGGCTGGCGTTCCACGATGCCCGGTGCCTTGATCTCCAGGAGTCGGGTTTCATCGGTGGATATGGGCCCCTTCCCGTCCAGGGGCTGGCCCAGGGGATCCACCACCCTTCCGATCACGGCCTTGCCCGCGGGCACCTCCACGATCCTGCCGGTCCTCTTGACCGTGTCCCCCTCCTTGATGGGGGTCACCTCTCCGAGGATGGCCGCCCCCACGTTGTCCTCCTCCAGGTTCAGCACCATCCCGTAAAGACCGCCCGGGAACTCCAGCAATTCACCCGCCATGGCCTTCTCCAGGCCGTGGAGCCGGGCAATGCCGTCACCCACGGAAAGGACAACGCCGGTTTCGCTGTACTCCACCTCTTTCTCGTAGTCTGCGATCTGCTTCTTGATGATTGCACTGATCTCTTCTGCTCGGATTCCGACAGCCACGGCTACTCCCCTTTTATGTTTTCCTTTAGGAGTTCCAATTGGGTCCTGACGCTTCCGTCAAAGACCATTCCGTCCACCTTGCATATGACCCCTCCGAGGATCTCGGGGTCTTCCATCTCCTCAAGGAGAATTTGCTTGTCAAACCGGCCTTCCAGGGCCTTCTGAATGGCGTCCCGCTGGTCTTCTTCCAGCGTCCTGGCCGTGACGATCTTGGCCCGAAGCCTTCCGGCAAGGCCGTCCTCGAGCTTCCGGTAGATGTCGTAGATCACCGGAAGGTACCGGATCCTTTCCTTGTCCACCAAAAGCAGCAGGAAATGGGTGCACACCGTATCGGTCCCCATCTTTTCGAGGATCTCCTGAAGGATCGCTTTTCGTTTGCCCTTCTCGTGAACAGGATCGCAAAGCACCCTGTTCAGGAGTTCATCCTCCTGAAAAACAGAAACAACCGCCCCAAGATCCTGTCCGATCTTCTCCCACGTGCCCTGTTCCTTTCCGAGTTCGATCAAGGCCTTGGCGTACCGCTTTCCAACGACTTCCTCTTTCACCTGAGCTCTCCGATTTTTTCAATGTAAGCGTTGACCCAGCTCTTCTGATCCTCCGCTGTCACTGCCTTCTTGATGACCTCCTCGGCCATGCCTGCCGCAAGTTCGGCCGCCTCTTTTCTCAGCTGCCGTCTTGCCTGCTCCACCTCCTGTGCCGCCGTCAATTCCGCTTGCTTCACCAGCTTCTCGGATTGCTTTTGGGCCGCTTCAAGGATGCTCGTCTTTTCCCTTTCCGCATCCTCCGCCGCCATGTCCCGGATCTTCTTTATCTCCACGTCGAGCTGATCGATCCGCTTCTTGTACTCGTTGAACTTGGCCTCTGCCTGCTGCTTGGCCTCCTGTGCCGACTCCATCTCGCTCTGCACCTCGAGGCTCCGCTTCTCAAAGGCGCCGGAAGACTTCTTTCGGTACACGTAGACGAACAGGCTCACCAGGAGGGTAAAGTTGATGATCTGGAAGACGACCGCCCATCCGAAGCCGGGCCTGCCGTGCTCGCCGCCTTCCCCGGAGGCGGCCAGCTCGCCGGGAAGCCCCAGGGCCGCAACGATCAACAAGACTCCGCCAATACCGGCGATCTTCCACAGGGAAGCCCCGGATCCGTTCCTCTTGCAAGCTTTTCTTTTTTCCTTCACGAAACCGATCTCCCTAAGAGTTTCTCCGCCAAGATTTGGGACAACTGCTCTGCGTCCTGCTTCAGCCGCGCCGTTGCCTCTTCGCTTTCCTTACGGATCTCTTTCTGGATGGCCTGCAGGTTCTTGTTGGCCTCCTCACGCCCTTTCTCGAGGATCTTCCGTTCCTCGTCCTGTGCTTCCTTCTTGTGCCTGGCCCTCTCCATCTGGGCCTCTGCCCGGGCTTCCCGAATCCTGGACCGGTAACTTCCATCCAGGTCCGAGCTTTCCCTGTCGAGACGGGCAGCTTCCTGCTCCGCTCCCTCGATACGCTCGCCCCGCCCCTTCAGCACGGTTGTGATGGGATTAATGATGAACGTCTTGACGATGAACAGCGCGGCAAAAAAGATCAGCGCCTGGAAGATGATGGAGTAGTTGGGCATGATGGCGTCCATGATGATCCCTCAACTATGCTTGGTTTCTGGTTCGCTTTATCCTTCCAGCAGCAAAGAATAGATACGATCAAGGTCTTCTGCCGATGCAAAGGGGATCTGGATCTTGCCACCCTTTTTCCCTTCAAGGATCTTTACCATGGCGCCGAAGCGCTTTCGGAGTTCATCCTGAACCCGAAGAAGATCCGGATCCAACGATGCAGGCTTGGCAGGCCTCCCCTTTGTTCCTTCTTTGTATCTCAGAATGATCTGTTCGGCCTCCCTGACGGAAAGCCCCTTCTCCTTGATCAGTGTTTGTATCTTCAGTTGAAGCACCTGGTTGCTCAAGCCCAGCAAGGCCCGGGCGTGACCTGCCGTGAGTTCTCCGGTCTTGAGATCTTCCTGGATCTCCATGGGCAGCTGCAACAGGCGAACCGTGTTCGCTATGCTCGACCTGTCCTTGCCCATTCGATGGGCAAGCTCCTCCTGGGTGATGTCGAACCTCTTGAGCATCTCCCTGTAGGCCTTTGCCTCTTCAATGGGGTTGAGATCCTCGCGCTGTATGTTCTCCAGCACGGCAAGCTCCAGGCTGTCGGCCTCGTCCGACTCACGAATCATCACCGGGACCTGCTCGAGTCCGGCGATCTTTGCGGCACGCAGGCGCCGCTCGCCTGCAATGACCTCATAGTGATTGCCGATCTTTCGAACGAGCAGGGGCTGGAGAACCCCCTTTTCCCGGATCGTTTCAGCCAGGGACGCCAGGCTCGGCTCATCAAAGGTTTTCCTCGGCTGATCCGGGTTCGACCGAATGCGGTCCACCGGGCAGAAGAGTGTCCCCTCGAGGGAGGACCCCTTTGATTCGGGGGTCGGTATCAGGGCGTTCAGGCCCCTTCCCAGTGCAGGCTTCTTTTGCATGACGGTTTCAGGAATAAAGGATCTCTTTGGTTAACTCCAGGTAGCTCTCTGCCCCTTTGGATCCGATATCGTAAAGGATGACCGGCTTTCCATGACTCGGTGCCTCACTGAGCCGGATATTCCTTGGAATAACGGTCTTGAAAACCTTGTCCGCGAAATAATCCCGAACCTCTTTTGCAACCTGATGGGAAAGGTTGTTCCTCGTGTCGAACATGGTC
>CAZSUQ010000219.1:0-7794 GCA_964609935.1 uncultured Thermodesulfobacteriota bacterium
GGTCTCATCGGAAATCCCATGGCCCGAAGGCTTCTTCAGTGCGGATTTCGCATCTAGGCTCACGACAGTAACCCGCAGGCCCTGGAGTGCGTTCTGGCGGCAGGTGCAGAGCAGGTGGAGGGGATGGCGGATCTCTTCCGTGTGGACGCGGTGCTCATCGTTGTAAACAACAGGGAGCAGGTCCATGAGGTCATCCTTGGGCCTGAGGGGCTCGTTGCCTTTCAAAACGATCTCCCCCTTCCCCTTCTCGTGGTGATGAGCACCCTCTCGCCGGAGGATATCCAGTCCCTGAGTGATCGCCTTGCTCCCCACTCCGCCCGCCTCCTCGACGCGCCCATCAGCGGCGGGCCTTTCCTGGCGGAACTGGGCAAGCTGGCTGTAATGGTAGGCGGGGCGGAAGAGGCGTTTTCCCTTGCGAGGCCCGTGTTCGAGGCACTGGGCGAGCAGGTCTTTCACGTGGGGCCCCTTGGGTCGGGCATGGCCATGAAGCTGGTAAACAACATGGTCGGGCTTGCATCCATGCTGGTGGTACCCGAGGCCATTGCCCTCGGGATTCGCTCGGGCCTGGATGTGGACCGGATCGTGGAGGTGCTCAATGCCGGGAGCGGGAAAACGTTTCTCACGGAGAACTGGCCGCTGATCAAGACGTTCCTGCAGACCGCTCTTCAAGAGGGGGATCCCTTCGGCGCCCGGAACGCCCTTTTCACCACCGGGCGCAAGGACCTGGAAACAGCCAGGCAGCTGGCCCAGGGGAAAGGCTTTTCAGCGCCGATGCTCGACAGGCTCCTGGAGGCCCTGTCAGCCTCGGGCCAGGAGGATCTCCTGGAGAGGATCCGGACGATCCTCGGGCTTGAATCTTGATGGGAGGCCCCGCATGAGCTTCAAGGTCGCCACCTTCAATGTGAATTCGGTTCGGTCCCGCCTCCCGATCCTCCTGGAGTGGCTCGGTAAGCGCAGGCCCGATGTCCTTTGCCTGCAGGAAACCAAGGTGGAGGACAAGGACTTCCCCGTGGAAGCCTTTGAGGAGGCCGGCTACCACGTGGCGTATTTCGGCCAGAAACGGTGGAACGGGGTGGCCATCGTAAGCCTCAAGCCCGCAGAGGATGTGGCCTGCGGGATGGATGCGGGCGGGCCTGTGGATGAAGCGCGCCTGATCCGCGCCGTTTACTCGGGTGTGACCATCCTGAACACCTACGTACCCCAGGGCCGCGATGTGGAAGATCCGCAGTTCGCTTACAAGATCCGCTGGCTCGGGAAGGTGGGGGAGATGCTTGCCCATGAATACGCTCCGGATCAACCCCTGCTCTGGTGCGGGGACCTGAATCATGCCCCTGCCCCCAGGGATGTTCACGCCCCGGAGAAACTCCAGGGCCATGTCTGCTTTCACCCGGACGTGGACCTCGTTTACAGGAACATCCTGGAGTGGGGCCTTGTGGACCTGTTCCGAAAACACTGCCAGGACCCTGAGCAGTATTCCTTTTTCGATTATCGCATCCCGAACAGTGTGAAACGGCGGCTGGGGTGGAGGATCGATCACATCCTGGTCACAAACCCCCTGGGAGAGCAATCCGTAAGCTGCACCATCGACCTGGAACCGAGACTCAAGCCAAAACCCTCTGATCACACGCCCGTTGTGGCTGAGTTCCAGCTTGATTAAGATGGCCAGAAAATCGCCCCCCCTTCAGGTTGAAGCTATCTCTCCTGCCTGGTAACCGGCCCTGATCCTGCCTCATCCCTTGAGAATCCCTGCGCATCCGGGCTGTCAGAAAAAAGGCCCCCTGGCCCAGCGGGTGATTCGCCATCTTTTTCAGCAGCTAAACATACGAATTCGTTGAACAAAGCATTTTAGTTATTCTTAATATATTGAAGATGTTCTTCGCTGTTGTTAAATTGCTCAAAACGAGGCCCTTTTAAACCTTTCAGCCTAGAAGGAAGAAACGTATGCCCAGACGTGAAGACATCAAGAAGGTCATGATTATCAGCTCCGGCCCCATCGTAATCGGCCAGGCCTGCGAGTTCGACTATTCAGGCACCCAGGCGTGCAAAGCGCTCCGGAGCCTCGGTTATGAGATCGTTCTGGTCAATTCCAACCCGGCCACCATCATGACCGATCCGGGCATGGCCGACGCAACCTACATCGAGCCCCTCACCGTGGATGCCATGGAAGAGATCATTGCCAAGGAGAGGCCGGATGCACTCCTCCCGAACCTCGGGGGCCAGTCAGGCCTCAACCTCTCCAGTGAGCTCAACCGTCGGGGGATACTGGAGAAGTATGGCGTTAAAATCATCGGGGTTCAGGCCGATGCCATCGAGCGGGGCGAAGACCGGCAGGCCTTTAAGGACACCATGAACAAGCTCGGCATCGAGATGCCCAAGAGCGAAGTCTCCCGCTCCGTGGAGGAGGCGATGAAGATCGCCTCGGAGCTGGGCTATCCCGTTGTGCTCAGGCCAGCCTACACCATGGGGGGCACCGGCGGCGGCCTCGTGTACAACGAGGAAGAACTGAAGCTGGTGGCCGCCCGCGGCCTTTCCATAAGCCTGGTGGGTCAGGTCCTGGTGGAAGAGTCCGTACTGGGCTGGGAGGAATTGGAACTGGAGGTGGTACGCGACGCCAAGAACCAGTTGATCACGGTATGCTTTATCGAGAACGTGGACGCCATGGGCGTACACACAGGGGATTCCTACTGCACGGCCCCCATGCTCACCATTGACAAAGAACTTCAGAAAAAGCTCCAGAAGTACTCCTACGACATCGTGGAGGCCATCCAGGTCATCGGAGGCACGAACATCCAGTTCGCCCACGATCCGAAGACGGGCCGCGTGGTGGTGATCGAGATCAATCCAAGAACCTCCCGCTCCTCTGCGCTGGCCTCCAAGGCCACCGGTTTCCCCATCGCCCTTGTCTCCTCCCTTCTGGCGGGCGGGCTCACCATGGACGAGATCCCCTACTGGAGAGACGGCACCCTGGAGAAGTACACCCCCTCCGGTGACTACGTTGTGGTCAAATTCGCCCGATGGGCCTTTGAGAAGTTCCCGCAAGCAGAGGACAGGCTCGGCACACAGATGCGCGCCGTGGGTGAGGTCATGAGCATCGGCAAGACGTACAAGGAGGCCTTCCAGAAATCGATCCGGTCCCTGGAGCAGGGCCGCCACGGGCTGGGCTTTGCCAAGGACTTCAACCAGCGGCCGCTGGATGAGCTGATGACCCTGCTCAACGAACCCTCCAGCGAGAGGCAGTTCATCATGTACGAGGCCCTTCGCAAGGGCGCAACCGTGGATGATCTCTTTGCAAAGACCTACATCAAAGCCTGGTTCATCGAGCAGATGAAGGAGCTGGTGGAAGTGGAGGAGGAGGTTCTGAAGCACAAGGGGAAAGGCCTGCCTGACGATCTGCTGAAAAAGGCCAAGAAAGACGGATTTGCGGACAAGTACCTCGCCCAGATCCTCGATGTTCCGGAAGGGGATATCCGCGCAAGCCGCATATCCCTGGGAATGGAGGAGGCATGGGAGGCCGTGCCGGTGAGCGGGGTGGAAGACGCGGCCTACTATTACTCCACCTACAACGCACCGGACAGTGTCTCCACCAGTGACAACAAGAAGATCATGATCCTGGGTGGTGGACCCAACCGCATCGGCCAGGGGATCGAGTTCGACTACTGCTGCGTGCACGTTGCCTTTGCCGTACGCGATCTTGGCTACGAGTCCATCATGGTGAACTGCAACCCGGAGACGGTCTCCACCGACTACGACACCTCGAACAAGCTCTACTTCGAGCCGCTCACCGTGGAGGACGTTCTCAGCATCTACAACAAAGAGAAGCCCCTGGGCGCGATTGTTCAATTCGGGGGCCAGACGCCGCTCAACATTGCCCGTGAGTTGGAAAATGCAGGCGTCAACATCCTCGGCACCTCCCCGGACACGATCGACCTGGCCGAGGACCGCGACCGGTTCCGGCAGATGATGAAAAAGCTGGGGATCCCCCAGGCCGACTCCGGCATGGCCAGCACCCTGGAAGAGGCCCTCGCGGTTGCCGAAAGGATCGGCTACCCCCTCATGGTCAGACCGTCCTACGTGCTCGGCGGCCGGGGTATGGAGGTGGTGCACGACGAGGAGATGCTCAAGCATTACATGGCCGCTGCCGTGGACGTCTCCCCTGAGAGGCCGATCCTCATCGACAAGTTCCTGGAAAACGCCCTGGAGGTGGAGGCCGACGCCATCTCGGACGGCACGGACGCCTTTGTCCCTGCGGTGATGGAGCACATCGAGCTTGCAGGCGTCCATTCCGGCGACTCTGCCTGCGTGCTCCCGTCGGTGAACATCCCGCAGAAACACCTGGACACCATAACCGAGTACACGAAGAAGGTGGCCCTGGAGTTCAACGTGGTGGGGCTGATCAACATCCAGTACGCCATTGCCGACGATATCGTCTACATCCTGGAGGCCAACCCGCGTGCTTCACGCACGGTCCCGCTTGTCTCCAAGGTCTGCAACGTCTCCATGGCCCGCATCGCCACCGGGATCGTGCTCGGAAAGAAGCTCTCCGAGTTCAACCTCGAACACAGGAAGATCCCCTACTACGGTGTCAAGGAATCGGTCTTCCCCTTTAACATGCTGCCCGAGGTGGATCCTCTGCTGGGACCGGAGATGCGCTCCACCGGAGAGGTACTCGGCATGGCGGAATCCTTTGGCATGGCCTTCTTCAAGGCGCAGAAGGCGACGCAGCTGGCGCTGCCTCCGGAAGGCTGTGTCCTGATCAGCGTCGCAGATGCGGACCGGTCCGGTGTCAACGAGGTGGCCAGGCAATTCGCTGACCTCGGCTTCAAGATCAAGGCCACCAAGGGGACACACGATGTTCTGAAGAAGGATGGAATCCCCTGTGAGCTCATCAAGAAGCTGCACGAAGGCAGGCCCAACATCGCGGACGACATCATGAACCGGGAGATCAACCTGGTCATCAACACGCCGAGCGGCAGGATGAGCAAACACGACGACTCCTACATCCGCAAGGCGGCCATCAAGTACAAGGTGCCCTACATCACCACGCTTGCCGCAGCCTCGGCCACGGCCAAGGGAATTGCCGCATTAAAGGGGGGGGGTGGAGAGGTCAAGTCCGTGCAGAGCTATCACAAGGACATCTGTTGACGCAGGAAGGGGGAAGACGTTGCATCCAAACCCAACGGTTCTTCCCCCTTTTAGCAATCACGATATCTTCTTCGTCAGTTCCCGAACCGCCTCCATCAGGTCTTCCGCATTGAACGGTTTTGAAAAGATACGGTTGGCACCAAGTTTCTTGGCCTGGGGAAGATAATCCACATCCAGGACATCGCTCCCGCCGGATATGGCAATGATCTTTGTATCCGTAGAGCTTCGTCTCAGGTCCATGATGACTTCCAGGCCATCCATGTCCGGCATAAAGATATCGGCAATGATCAAATCCACATGATGATCACGGTAGATTTCCATTCCCTCACTGCCGCTGGCCGCCTCCTCAACCTCGTATCCTTCATCCTCCAAGATAACGCGAAGGATTTTCCGAACATTCATCTCATCATCAATAATGAGGACTCGGGTTTTGTCGGAATCTTTGGTTTTTACTTCTTTATTCAATGATTCCATAAATCGAATGCCGTTTGCTTTGCCAGGGACACCAATAAAATACCTTATAGGTATATATTTTGTCTATAACAAAATCTGTCGGCAAAAGAAACAAAAAAAACGGTAACCCAACAAAAAATAAGTGGTTTTACGCATGCTGCTTTGCGTGTTATCACCCTCGGCGCCTGGTGCCACGTTTTCTGCCACAAGCCCGCAGCTCGCATGAAGCGTTGTTGTGAAAGCCCTGGAAGCAGTCTCCTTTCAAACCTGGTTTGATCTCATGCGCCCGGGATCGAAGTGGGAGGATAGCGTTCCTCAGTATAGCAGCCTGCCCGCCTGGGTATTGAGCAGGTTCCTGAGTTCTTCTCGAAGGCGTGTTTCTCCGTAGCGGGACACGGAGAAATACTCGCAGTAGTAGTCCGGATGATCCTCGGACAGGAAATCGCCCTCAGGCACAATGTACCCGATGGCGTTTCCGGTGAGGTCGAAGTGCATGGCAAGGGGCCTTGCGTAATGATCCAGGATCCCCTCCATGCCCGGGTACACGCGCTCTCCCCACGGGGGCCCGAAATCTATGGTGACCTCTTCACGACCCAGGATGGTCTCGGGAAAGGTCTCGCCCGGGCTGGTGGTGATCTGCGCATCCCCAAAGGTGACAAGAGACGCCCTTGCCGCACCGCAACCCAGAAGCCCGCAACCCGGCTCACGAACGAACTCGATCCTTTCCACAACACCGAGCAGGTTGGCGGCCCACAGCTCGAGGTTGGTGATGGGAACGAGCAGGTCTGCGTGATCCACCTCGATACCGTTCACCGGCGAGGGGGATCCACCGCCCAGGAGATCAATGACCACTTCTGCCAGCACGAATCCGTAACTCCGGGTCCTCTCCCAGGAGGTCTCGGCCCACCAGACCGGCTCTCCTGCCTCGAATACAGGGTGGCCCTGCCCATCCCGTGCAGGCGTGGCCACATCGATGGGCGTCATCAGTCCACCGAGCGCGCCGGAAAAGAGGATGGCCTCTCCACCGTACTCCCTCACCAGCCTTTCCCTCAGGTAGTGCGGGTAGTCCGCTGAGAACCAGTCGTAATCAATGGCTGTCTCGGGATGATTCGGGAAATTCACCAGGGTCGCCACCGTCCCGCCGTTCATGTGATCGAAGCGGATCGCGTGGATCCTGTCGTCAATCACCAGCGGGTAGCGGCTGTCGCGGATGAGGGCAGGGTAGTTGGATCCCGGGAAGTTGACGGTTCCGGTGGCAAAGGTGGCGGTGACGGGAACCATCCCGGGCCCTGCGGCCGCCACGACCTGCTCCACCGCATCCACGAGATAGTCCTGATAGACCTTGTCACGGCCCGTGATAAAGAATTGGGGACCGAACATGCCGATGGTGTCCGGGCCGGTGTGGGTATGGGTGGAGCTGATGAGGATCCGGTCACGATCCACGCCCAGGGCCTCCAGGCGATCGTTCATGAGGCGTACACGCGGTTCCAGGATCCCCACAAGGTCCAGGCCCACGAGCACGAGCGTGTCTTCATCCTGCCCGAGCAGCAGGGCACATGCCTCCAGTTCGTCGTGCGTGCCCTGCGCAATGCGGAGGTCGGATCCCCCCATGTACATGCGCCTGGGATGGTTGGTCTCGTCCGGCGTGATGGTCATGCACTCCAGGGCCGCGTGGAGCCTTCCATCGTGAGGGTAGGTGAAAAAACCTGAAGTGCCCGGCGTCCCGCCCCCTTGCCCGCTATCCTGGTGGCAGGCATTGCAGCAAAGCAGGGCCATCACCATGCACAAGAAGACAACGATCGCGTCTTTCATTCCTTCTCTTCCCCTGGCAGTGGAGGTTACAATGGATAAGCTCCAGGAGTCGATTGTCCCTATCCGCTGATTCCTTCCGTGTGGCCTTTCCTATGGGGGGGGCAAGGCAGCAATGTTGTATGTGCAGGATTTCCCTCCAGGGGGATCGAAGGCCCCGTTCCCGTCCGCATCCACGTAAATGGGGTTCGTGGTGAATCTCGGAACCACGTTCTGGTCATAACTGGCGAGCCCGGGTGGAAGCCTGTTCTTGCCGAATCCTGCCACCACAACGTGCGCATCACTGTCAACCGGAACCGAAAGCGTGTCATGGAACTTCACA
This sequence comes from uncultured Thermodesulfobacteriota bacterium, assembly GCA_964609935.1. GTDB lineage: Bacteria > Desulfobacterota > DSWW01 > DSWW01 > DSWW01 > CAYTRL01. The sequence continues at coordinate 7,727 of CAZSUQ010000219.1, forward strand.
ATGCCGTTGGGGTTGGTCACATCCGTTTTCAGGACTTCATCGCAATTGACGAAAACGAGAAAGCGATC
>CAZSUQ010000220.1:0-7777 GCA_964609935.1 uncultured Thermodesulfobacteriota bacterium
CGCCCAGCGCGCGCGACCTTTCTTTCAGGAGGCCCGCCATCTTCTTCATGCGCTCCGCACGGTATGCAAAGCTCCTTTCCCGCCAGTCTTCAAAGGCCCTCCTGGCTTGCTCCAATTTCTGATCCACCTGGTCCGAAGAGAACTCTTCGAACGTCTTGATTCGATCTCCCGTGGCCGGGTTGACACTTTCGATTGCCATGGCCGAACTCCTTTGAAAAAAGGATTGTGCATGATCGTACTGCAATGCGATTCCGGCCTGCTCACTCGTGATCCAGCCAGCACGTGAGCCTGCCCTGTCTCTCACTCAGCTTGATGTTTTCACGGTAGTCCACCGCAACGATCACCACCGTGGGAGAGCTATCGTTCTCAAAGGCCTCCTGAAGCGCGGGGATCAGTTCTCCGGAGGTCTCCACTCGAATCCCTTTGCAGCCGAAGGCCTCGGCAAGGTGGACGAAATCCGGATTCGAGAACCGGGTATGAGAGGTCTTTCCAAAGGTCAACTGCTGTTTCCACTCGATGAGCCCGTATCCCCCGTCGTCCCAGATCAAAAAGGTTGCCGGGATCTTGTACTGCACGGCCGTGGCCAACTCCTGGATGTTCATCATGAATCCGCCGTCCCCCATGAGGCCCACAACCCTCTTTTTCGGGAAGAGCATCTTTCCTGAGATCGCACCGGGCAGGGCAATGCCCATGGAGCAGAAGCCGTTGGAAATGTGGCAGGTCCCGGGCAGGTATGTGGGATAGTGCCGAGCGACCCACATCTTGTGCGCGCCCACGTCACTGATCAGGATGTCCTCATCCGCCATGAGGGATCGCAGGTCATAGAGGATCTTCTGGGGCTTCACGGGTGAACCGTCGTCATCCGCATAGGCGGCAAGTTCATCGATCATGTGCTGCCGCTCGAACCGGAACGTATCAATATCCCAGGTGTGCTCCTTTCCCATGGCATCGGCCAGCGCATTCATGGCCCCGGCCAGGTCCCCAATGATCTCCACGGCAACCCGATAATGTTCGTCCACCTCGGCCGGCTGGAAGTCGATGTGCAGAATCTTCTTGTCCTTACCGGCATTCCACACGGAAGGATGCCATTCGATCATATCAACGCCGATGCACAGGACCAGGTCCGCCTCGTCAATGGCCTCGGTGACATGATCCCTGGAGGCCAAGCCCCCGGTGAACATGCAACGCTCGTGACGGGCGCTCAGGGCTCCCTTGCCCATGAACGTGGTGACCACGTGGATGCCGGTGGTATCCACGAGCCGGTTCAGCGCCTTGGAAGCCCTTGCACGAATGCACCCGTTCCCTGCAAGAATCAGGGGTGCTTTGGCCTTGTCCAGCAGCTTCACCCCCTCGGCAACGGCCCTGGGATCCGGGGCGGGCCTCCTCACCCTTTTTCCATCCGGAAAGGGGGATACATCCGTTTCTTTCTTCGCAATGTTCTCGGGCAGTTCGATCATCGAGGCCCCCGGCTTCTCGGCAACGGCAAGCTTGAAGGCCTTGTTGATCACCTCGGGGATACTGTCCGGATCGTAGATGGAGCGGGACCACTTGGTGATGGGTTCGAACATGGCAACCGAATCCATGTTCTGGTGAGCTTCCTTGTGGAGCCTCTTCACGCTGGTCTGCCCCACGATGGCCACCACCGGGCTGCGGTCCAGGGTGGCATTGGCTATACCCGTCGCGAGGTTCGTGGCGCCCGGCCCCAGGGTCGACAAGGCAACCCCGGGCTTGCCCGTGAGCCGGCCGTAGATGTCGGCCATGAAGGCGGCTCCCTGCTCATGACGGCAGATGATGAACTCAACAGGAGAGTCGAGCAGGGACATCATCAGGTCTGCATTTTCTTCCCCCGGCACCCCGAAGATCGTTTTCACACCCTGCGCTTCCAGGCAACGAAGGAACAGGTCCGAAGCTTTCATCTTCTTCTCCCGTCTGGCTTCCCCCATGGGAAGGGAACTTCTTATAGGTTCTGATGCCCTCAGAACGCGTCTGGATGCCCCTCAAGCAATCCTCAATCCGAAAAATAGATTCGCTCGAGCAGGGCAGGAGGCACTCTCAGAAAGTACAGGATGCTCACAAGGGCCATCCTTGCATAGCAGCGGACGATCCCCTTCTCCAGGAAGCGCCGGGCCGAGGTCTCCACAAGCTGTGGAAGGAGCACGAGCCTGCCCCGGCTCCGCAATCGCTTGCAAAGAATGAACTCCTCCATGATCCGCACGTCCGGAAACCCGCCCACATCGCGGAAGGCTGAGGCACGAACGAACAGGGCCTGGTCACCGGAGACGATCCTGAGGAGTCGGTATCGCCATCGGCAGCGGGCAACGCCGCCCCTGAGCAGGAAATGACCGCTGTCAAACACCTTGGAAAATCCCCCTGCACAGACCGTGGGATCCTCAAGGGCTCCATGGATCGCCTTTGCAGCATCGAACGGCAACAGGGTATCCGCATGAAGGAACAGAAGAACCTCTCCGCGTGCCATCCGGGCTCCCAGGTTCATCTGAAAGCCACGCCCCGCCCTTTCGGCTTTCACATAGTGACAGGGATATCCCCTGCAACCATCCTCTGTGTCGTCCCGGCTTCTGCCGTCCACAATGATGACTTCAAAAAAATCCGCGCCAAGAGAGCAGACTCGGTCCAGGGTTTTCCGGATGGTTCCCGCCTCGTTCAAGGTGGGGATGATCACAGAGATCTTCATGGATTCCCGGGTTGTGCCCAGTGACTATCGTTGTTCATTCAAGTCCCAGTCGTAATCAAGGTAATCAACCTTGAGGTGCTCCCGGTTCGCCTCGATAAAGGCTCGATCCTCAGCGCTTGCGTAAGGGAGGACAAAGCCGGGCAGATCCTTCGAAACCCGCAGGAAGTCCCCCCTGAACCATTTGTAGATGGAGGAAACACGCAACACGGGACGTTGGCGGAAGAATCTCTTTTCCATGGATGTCTGGAGGCCTTTTGGACTCCGGTTGAACCGTTGGCCCTGCTCATGGAGCATGTCGTCCAGCGTCCCGCCGGTGTAGGCCTTGCGGGCGAGGTTGGGGCAGCTTCTTGCAGCGCAGACCAGGGCGAAGTGGATGCGGGGGTCTCCCATGGGGCGGAGAATCTTATGCTCGATCGTATCCAGGCTGATCCTCTCCCCCTCCAGTGTCCAGAGTTCCTTTTTCCACTGGCCGAACCCCACGACCCCGCTCAGATCCGGAATCTTTCGGATCGATTCCAGCGGGTAGTGATCCACGATGAGTTGAAGCGTGAACGCATTGTAGGCATTGATGTAAAATGCCATCCTCTCCTTTTCGGACATGTCGTTGAGATCCGCCTCCTGGAGGCTTTTCACATAGGCCTCCAGTTTCTCCCTTCCCCTGTCCCTGATGCCCTGGTAGTCCACCCCTCCCTGCTCATCCACAGTTGCCTGGAGAATTCCGGTCAATCCTGAATGATCGAAAGGGGTGCCTCCTGCGTACAGTTCGTTGTGGGCAAGAAAGAAGAAGAGAAGAACCAGTCCGGCAAGATACGACAACCTGTTCTTCGGTTCCGGAACCATGAGTCGATTGCATCCTTTGGACGGATCGATTTGATTACCCCCTTGTGCCCGGATGATGGATCACACCTTTTCCTTCACCAGCGCCCCGCCGCAAGAAGATCCGGACCCGGCCGTGCAACCAAAACAGTGCATCCCGGTCACGATCCTCCTCCTGAAGAGGACCGAAGGATCGAAATCCATGATGTGGTTCGGTGCTCCGTGGTTTACCGGAAGCCCAAGCGCCAGGTTGAAGTCGCAGTCAAAGAGCCTTCCGTCCCACCCCACACTGATCTGGTGTCGGCACATCAGAGCCTCGATGGTGTCCGGGTTGAAGGATTCCCTGAGAAGCCTTCGGTAGACCTCCTCTTCGTTCCGGCTGCGTAGATCGTCCAGGAATCGCCCGATGGGCATATTGATGATGGTGATCAATCCCGTAAAGGCAATCCCGAAGCGTTCCGACAACTCACGTCTGTAATCCTCCTCCAGTGCCGCCTGTACAGGGGGAAGAAAGGACCCCCCCGGGTTGTACACGATCTTCAACGGCAGATCCGGATCGTTTCCGTAGCCAAGGCCGTTCAGCCTGCGGAGAACCGAAACGCTTCTTTCGTACACATCCTTCCCACGCTGTGCGTGTACATTCTCCTCCAGGTAACAGGGCATGGAGGCAACCAGGCGCACGCGATGTTCACGGAAAAACTCGGGCAAGTCCTCCATCCCCGGTTCCAACAGCACGGTGAGATTGGTGCGCACCTGCACATCGTGCCCTTCTTCCCTGAGGACCCTTACGAACCAGCGGAACTCAGGATGAAGTTCCGGGGCTCCGCCGGTTACATCGACCTGTTTACATCTGTTCTCTCTTGCCACCTTCACAACCCGATCCATGATCGGGCGTTCCATCTGTTCGGTGCGACGAGGAGAGGCATTCACGTGACAATGCCGACATGCCTGGTTGCAGCGCAGGCCCAGGTTGACCTGCAGAATGTCCAGATCAATGGAAACCAGGTCTTCACCGACGACCCTGGCCACCTCCTCTTCAAATGGATTCCCGTGCATTTCCTTCTCCTCTTCCTCCATGGGAAGCCCCCCCATGCATCCCCTCGTTTTGAATGCCAAATCTATCATTCTGGGGGCCAAAAGGACAGGTTTTCTTCACCTGCCATCCCCTGAAAACGACACGAAAACGACGAATTTCTATGATGGGTTAATTCTCTTTTACACCTGGAATGGTTACACCCGGACCCGTATAATCTTTAGATGTGAGACGCCAATACAAGGAACCATGAAAAACAAACACAGAATTAGATCCACGCGCCTTCCTGTGCTTTCCTCGTGTGAACCCTTCTCCGTCTTCTCCACCATCCCCTCCTTGATCGCTCTTGGAATCGCTCTCTTGCTTGGCATGGGGCCGGGGCTGACCGCCTGTTCCACGGGTTCCGACAATACGGGTCCGGTCTGGACTTCCGGGCCTGGCTCCGGGGGTTCTATCGAGTACGATTTCCCTGACCCCGGGGACCTGCCGCGACATCCTGCTCCCCCTGACCCTCTCCTCCTCTTTGAAACCGGTGAGGAGGTCGGACCGGCCGGGGATTGGGAAAGAAAGCGGAGACCTGAGATCAGGGCCCTCTTCGAGTTCTACGTCTACGGCAAGGCCCCTGAACGGCCCGAGGACTTGGCATGGAACATTGCAGAGGAGGAAACCGGAGCACTGGGTGGACTGGCCACGCGGAAACAGGTGGACATCCGGCTCGGCAACGAAGGTGCGCCCGTTCTGCACCTCCTCATCTATGCGCCCAACCACGCGACCGGCCCCTCACCTGCGTTTCTTGGGCTGAACTTCTATGGAAACCACACCGTTACCCATGATCCCGAGGTCCCCCTGTCCACGCAGTGGATCCCGGAGCGGGGGGAAGGGGTCGTGGACAACCGCGCCACAGAGGCGTCGCGCGGCACCTCCGCGGAGCGCTGGGTCATCGAGCAGACGCTGGAGCGCGGATATGCCGTGGCAACGGCCTATCACGGCGACGTGGACCCGGATTTCAATGATTTCTCCAACGGCATCCATCCCCTCTACTACGAAGAAGGACAGACGCGGCCCGGGCCTGCGGAATGGGGAACCCTGGCGGCATGGGCCTGGGGCCTCTCCAGGATCCTGGATTACCTGGAAACCGAAGCCCTTGTGGATGCACGGCGTGTGGCTGTCATGGGGCATTCCCGCAACGGAAAGGCGGCCCTGCTGGCCGGTGCATTCGATGAACGCTTTGCTGTCGTGATCGCGAACCAGTCCGGCTGCACGGGCGCAGCCCTGAGCAGGCACCGAAGGGGGGAGACCGTTCTTCTCATCAACCTCGTTTATCCCCACTGGCTCTGCACGCACTACAAGGCGTTCAACGAGAAGGAGGCCTTCCTTCCCGTGGACCAGCACCTGCTCGTGGCCCTTGTGGCGCCGAGACCGGTCCTCTTGCTGAGTGCGGATTGTGATCTCTGGTCCGATCCGGAAGGAGAATTCCTGGGAGCAAAGGGGGCTGATTCCGTCTATCGCCTACTGGGTGCGGGCGGGCTCGATGCCGAGGTCATGCCCGAGCCCGATGTGCTGGTTGGGGATCCTCTGGCCTATCACATCCGCCATGGAGACCATTCCATCGGCCCGCATGACTGGGCTGTCTTCGCCGAATTCACAGACCGTTACCTCAAGCCCTAAGTGCAACTTTTCGATGGGCTCCGGACAAACCTTCATACGGATGAGGTGTTCGTCATTCCGGGAGCTGATAGCCCACACCTGCAAACTGGATATTTTCCTGCGCCTGACAACGCGGAGGAGATACGGCATGCACGCCGCCGCACTTCGGACATTTTCCAACAAATGTCTCGAGAACAAACGCCTCTCCACATCCCTGACACCTGGTCTGGAGCCCACCGTTCGGAATAGGCTGGTCCTTCACCGCGCATCCGTGTGCGCGATAGACAAACTCCACGAGTTCCCTGCCTTCAGCGTATGGGCCTGCGCCGCTTCCGCAGTTTGAACACTCTCCCATTTCATCGCCTCCTGTGTGCCTTCATTGTTCTGTGGATCACAAGCATTTCGATAGGGTTTTGCTCTTCAGGCCATTAAACCTCGTAGCGCTCCTTCAGGGCCCGGGACCTGAATACGAGTGCAGAGCATGCAGTCAAAACCGATACGGCACCCAGGATCAGAGCAAGGCGTGTCCAGGGTGCCCCCATTGCCTGTCTTGCCATGACGAGACCGACCATGGTTCTGGCCCACTCGAGCCCTCCTGCAATCAGCCCGATCTGGATGATCCGTGCAGCCCAGGGCCGGCGGAAGAACAAAATCGTGGGGGCTGCCAGGACAACCAGCACCAGCGGGAGCTGGCCCGCGCGATAAAAATGCGCCCCCAGGAGAAGCGCGCTCAGCAGTACGGGGAAAAGCCTGAGGAAGTTCATCCCGGATGGTTCCTTCCCTTTCTGTTCGAATCCTTTGACTCTACCAGGGACAGGGGCCCTGTTCCTTAACATAGATCAAGAAGCAACCCTGAAAGAGCTGTTTCAAAATGAAAAGGGGATAGGCATGCAGACGATGCAGCCTATCCCCTTATGGGTAAGATGAATGAAGGGACCTTTACGACGCCGGGTCGGCCGGATCCGTTCCTGCGTCAAGCTCGTCCCGGTCGAACTTCCCGTCCTCGTCCCTGTCCACGCCGATGCGAATCCTCGATTCGAACGGCACCACGGTCGCCGTCAGCTCCGCGTCTTCCCCGGCCATGGCCAGCAGATCCTCCGCAGCGATGGTCTCGGAGGCCCTGTCCGACTGAAAGACACCCCCGCCGGAATAGTAGGCACCCCGCTGAAGACCGCCCATCAGGCCCTTGACCACCATGCCCACCTCTTCGGTATTCGCAAGCGCAATCATGCCCTGGAGCGTGCCCAGAAGACCGGGATCGCCCAGGTTGTCAGCGTTGGCGGTCACCTGCAGGCCCACGGCAGTGTGCACATCCGTGCTGAAGACAAACATGAAGGCTTCAATGTCCCTGCGCTGCTGATCTCCGGTAGGGCCTGGAGGAAACTGAAACACGGGCCGCTTGAGGAAGTTGAACAGGTTGTCGGTGCTGCCGTCGTGGATATACCCGAATCCACGGTTGTTGTTGCTGGAGAGCTCGTCAAACCCCGTCTTCTCGTACAAATACCTGAGCTGGGCCACCTTCATGCCCTGGGCAACCTGGAGTTCATCGGCCGCTACGATTTGACCGTTTGTCCCTGTGGGAACCGCAT
>CAZSUQ010000221.1:0-7774 GCA_964609935.1 uncultured Thermodesulfobacteriota bacterium
GTACTCACCTGTACGTTGAGGAACCCGGAGGGAGTACAGCCTGTATCTCCGGTGATATCGGCAGCCGCAGCAGAAATACTCACTTGTTTTGGGTCTAAACGGCCTGGCAGTCGATGAGGATCTTGGCGTGTCCGGAGCCGTGAAGCATCTCTACGGCTTGACCGATCTCGGCCAGGGGCATGACCCCGCTGACAATGGTATCGGCCTTCACGGCTCCCCTGGCCAGCATGTGCAGGCTGTGCTCGAACTCCAGGTATGAGTAGCCGAAGCTGAAGATGAGTTTGATCTCCTTCATGAACCAGCCCACCGGAAAGAGGGTGGCATTGCCCATGGGGATCCCCAGCAGCACGACACAGCCGGACCGGCCGGAGATGAAGGCGGCCTCTTCAGCGGATGTCTCGGTGCCTGCGCAGTCGAACACATATCTCGGGGCCCTGCCTGCATGCTCGCGGATGACAGACGAAGGCATCTCCTTGGAAGGATCCACCACGAGGTCGACCCCGATGTCTCTTGCCCTCTGTGCCCTGAAGGGGTCCGGTTCGGAAACATAGAGCCTTGAAGCCCCGGCCGCCTTCAGGGCGCAGAGGCAGAGGAGCCCGATGGGCCCCGCACCCATCACAACAGCCGGTTCACCCACCCGGAACCCGGACAGGTTGACCCCGTGCACCACAACAGCCCAGGGTTCGTTCAGTGCAGCCTCCCTCATCCCCACCCCATCCGGAATGCGAAAGAGCATGGAGGGCTTCACGGAAACGTACTGGGCAAAGCCTCCGGGATTCGCCCCCAGGCCGTAGCTCCGGTTCAAGCCCTCCCCACAGATCTGTGTATCCCCCCGCCTGCAAGACTCACAGGAAAAGCACGGGTCCATGGGGATGACCGCCACAGGGTCTCCCACCTCCCACCCCTCTACGCCCTTGCCCACCGCTGCCACCGTGCCCGAGAACTCGTGACCAATGATGCACCCCTCTGGAAACAGGCCCACCTCCAGCATGTGAAGATCCGAACCACAGATGCCGCAATAGGCAACCTTGACAACCACGTTCCCTGGAGCCGCATCGGGTGCGGGATGATCCGCCATCTTCAGGCTTGCATCTGACTGGACCAGCGCTGCTTTCATGCTCCCTCCTGAACGGTTTTGATCAAGTGCTAACGAGAAAGACCTTGTTCCGCTCTTTGCTTAACGCCACAAACATCCGACTCACCGGACCTATCCCAGATATTGCACGCGTCACCTGCTGCGGCTTGAAGAACCTTTGCTGCAACGCTCGTTTCACCTGCCGGTCAACGACGCGAGACGGCCGAGCCCTTTCATCAGCCACGGACGCATCTTCACCGGGAACCCGGCCAGGCGGGGCTGGATGTACTCAAAGACCACACCTCCTGTTTCCACCGTATCCAGATAAGCATAATCAATGGTGAGCCCCAACTGTTTCAAGGTCCCCCGTTGAAGAATCTCGATCCCTTCCTGCCGACAAACCTCAAGCCGGTTATCGAGATCCCGGACAAAGAAGCCCAGGTGGTGAAGGCCCTCCCCCTTCAGATCCAGGAATTCCTTGTGGATGCTCTCCCCTTCCAGGATCTGGATCAACTCGAACTGCACGGATCCCACCTGTGCCATTCCCACACATCCCCGGATCGTGACAGGCTTTCCCCGGTTCGTGCAGGATTCGGTCTCCCCCTCCATGATCATCCAGGGGCCCAGGGCAAAGACCTTTTCGTAATAAGCAGCGGTCTTCTTCACGTCCTTCACCACGAACCCAACCTGCCCAAGGGCGGGCAGGTGCAGCCTTTTCTGCAGTGCTCTCGGAAGGGTTCCTTCCAATGAATCCTTGTGACCGTTCATCCTCACCTCCCCGGGTGGAAGAAGCAGGGCAGCGTTCCTGTCAGCCCTTACCTGTATGCCCGCCTTTTGTTTTCCTTTTCTTGCCCCTGGGATGATTGTTTATCGGATAAGGACTTCCCATGCAAGTTGCGGATTAAACCCTTTTCAACCATCCCCTTTCCTAGTAGCATCTGAACAAATGATCCTCGAAAAAAGAAGGAGAAAGATTCCATGGATCTAGGATTAAATGGGAAGGTGGCCGTTGTCACGGCTTCCAGCAAAGGGCTCGGAAGGGCGGCGGCAGAGGCGCTCGCAAGGGAAGGGGCAAACCTCGCTCTCTGCTCTCGGGATGAGGAGAGAATCCGAGGTGTGGCCGACGACCTGAAACAGAGGTACGGTGTGGAGGTCTTCTCCGCGGCCTGTGACGTGACCCACCGGGAGAGCGTGAAGGATTTCGGCAAGCGCGTACTGGATACCTTCGGAGCCGTGCATGTCCTGTTCACCAACGCCGGAGGACCGCCGCCCGGGCAGGTGCTGGAGGTCACATCCGAGGATTACGAGGCCGCCCTGCAGCTGAACCTCGTGAGCGCCATCGACCTGGTGCACACGTTTCTGCCTGCCATGCAGGAGCAGGGCTGGGGGAGAATCATTGCATCCACGTCCATTACCGTGAAACAGCCGATTCCCATGCTGGTCCTCTCCAACGTCTCACGGGTGGGCCTCGTGGCTTTCATCAAGAGCCTTTCCGACAGGTGCGCCTCGCAAAAAATCACGGCAAACACGGTGGCCCCCGGGTATATCCTCACGGAACGCGTGAAACAGATCCTGGAGGACCGGGTGGAAAAGGAGGGCATCTCCTATGAGGACGCATTGCAGGGCATCGTGCAGCAGATCCCTTCCGGAAGGGCCGGAGAGCCGGAGGAGTTCGGCGCCCTGATCGCCTTCCTCGCCTCGGAGCAGGCCTCCTATATCAACGGGGAGACGATCCTCATCGACGGCGGCATGCACCGTGGGGTGTACTAACCGCTTCTTCCAATAGCCCAATGAAACCCTGAAAGTGGCCATCGATAGCCGTCGAAAAAGTGTATCTTGGCAGGTCGCCGAAAAATGTCGAGATGCAAGGCTTACGACAATTCCGCAGGGCGAGGGCCATGGACGGCCCGAGTCAAATCCTGAGGAATGAAACATACGTTGTTTTGGTACGCTTCAGTGACGAAACGCTTTTCGTTTACACAAGAGCGATTCATTTCAAAATCGAAGAAGAAATCCTCTCAAAACCTGCTACTCGAAACTCCTCCAATGGACGCCAATGAATATTCACATCTCGCTTTCAGATGTGAATATCTTTTGATTTCAATAGGATGGCAAGAAATCTTTACACACGGAAATCCACACAGTTCGATAGGAGATCTAGAGTTTGATGAGTACTTAAATTCTTGATGGATAAATTGAACCTGGAAAGTGGGCAGGCCATAATTGGAATCCACGGCCGACTCTATATCTCCCCTCGCCAGCAGAATCTGCTCCTTCTCTAGTACCATCAATCGGCCAAGTGAAACGTGATTACACAAGATCGTAACCCTACCGGCTGAATAGGCTAAGGCCTTAGACTCGAGAATCTCAACGCTGATAGATTACTCGATCTTCAAGACAAATCCCTGTCCAATTCCTATCCCAGACGTTGAATCAAAATACATCTGAACTGAAAGGAGGAGGGACCATGGACGTTCAGCACTTTTTTGATGAACAGACCTTTACCTTGACCTACGTCGTTTATGACAAAGAAACTAAGACGGGTGTTGTGATCGATACGGTTACGGATTTTGATCCCAACAGCGGTCGAACGAGCAACGAATCCAATGACAAGGTCGCGAAATTCATTGACGAGCAATCGTTGAGTATCCACTATGTACTGGACACACATGCCCATGCCGACCATTTCACTGGTCTTCAATATTTCAAAGACCGTTATGGGTGCAGGACAGTGATTGGAAGATACATCATTGGCGTGCAGTCCATCTTTCGAGAGGTATTCAACCTGGGAGCCGATCTTCGAGCCGACGGTAGCCAGTTCGACGTACTAGTCGAGGATGGGGAGGTGCTCGAAGCAGGCCCGCTGCAAATAAAGGCCATTCATACACCGGGTCATACACCTGCCTGCCTGACGTATCAAATCGGAGATGCTCTTTTCGTAGGAGATGCTTTGTTCATGCCTGATTACGGAACAGGTCGTTGTGATTTTCCAGGCGGTTCCGGCGAGGCGCTCTATGACTCGATCCAGAAGCTTTATTCATTACCGGATGAAACAAGGGTGTTCACCTGTCACGACTATCTCCCCGGAGGTCGTGAACTGCGGTTTCAAAGTAAGATCGGAGAGGAAAAGAAATCGAACGTGCAGCTGAATGAGAAAACGACAAGAGAGAATTACATTGCGTTTCGTAAAGAGCGCGACTCCGGATTGGCGATGCCGAAATTGATCCTTCCCTCTTTGCAGGTGAACATCCGTGGAGGTCGCTTGCCCGAACCGGAAGGAAACGGTACATCCTATCTCAAGATCCCCCTGAATCGATTCTAACAAATGAAAAAGAAAGGGTATGGCTATGTCTGCTCAGAATCCCTTTGTTGAAATACCGGCCTGGAGCGTAGATCAAGTTCGAGAGTATCTGGATCAGCACGAATCCGAGGCGTTCACACTCCTGGATGTACGGCAACTCGAAGAATACACCGAGGGACATCTGCCCGGGGCCAAGTTGATCCCTGTGGGGGAGCTGAACGAAAGGCTCGATGAGATCGAAAAGACCAAACCAGTCCTTGTGTACTGTCGTTCCGGGATGCGGGCAGGAAACGGCACATCCATGCTCCTCAATGCGGGATTCAAGGATGTTTGGAACATGTCCGGAGGAATCTTGGCCTGGAACGGCATGGTTGCAACAGGGGCACCTGAAGCCGGGATGTCGTGGTTTGAGACTGCGAAGAAACCCGAGGACTACGTGACCCTTGCCTGGATTCTGGAAGCTGGTGCAAAGATCTTCTATGAAACAATGGCTGGGAAGTTCACCAGCCCTGATGCCGCAGAGCTATTCAGGAATCTGGCAAATGCTGAGGAACATCACAAGGACACGTTGCGAGATCTCTATGCAAGGATCACAGGGCAGGAAGGTGATTCGCTTACGCCTGAAGAGGTAGAAGCAAAGGACACCATGGAAGGTGGTATACCGGTCCGTAAGGCCCTTGCATGGGCGGAAGGGCAAAAGGAGATCGATGTTCTTGCATTCGCTGTTGCTATGGAAGTCAATGCCTACGACCGTTATTTGAAGGTTGCCCAAACACTCAAGGAACAAGAGAGCCAGGAGGTGCTATACAGCCTAGCCCGGGAAGAAAAAGTCCACTTGGATCGCTTATTGGAATTATTTATCCAACATGGCAAAGGAGGGTTCCTCTCCTGAGATCCAAATCACCTGGGCCATTCCGTTGCCAGGAGTATATCTGATGGCTGCTTCATGAAAATGTTATCGTACATGGTTTTACAGACTATTTCACCACGCTGTTAGGCCTAGAATATCAGTGGTGATGGCCGTGCAGGCCCAGGAGTTGCGGCAAGACCGACGCGGCGATACCGATGAAAACCCAGAGAGTGGGCTCCCAGGAACGCCACATGTCGGGTTCCCTCATATCCGTTCTGGAATCGTGCGCGTGGGGATGAGTTGCGTGGGTGATTTCCGGAAGCATGTCCGTTGCTCCGAGGTAGAGGAAGATGCCCGCACTCATGGCAACCACCGAGCCGATGACGTTCTCCGGGATGTCTCGAAGCACTGCCACGGCGGCAAGGAGTCCGGCAGGCGTGGCAAGGGCGAAGCCCAGCATCTGAATTACAGCGGACTTCTTCGGTACGTTGCCCAGGAACAAGCCGGCCACGGAAATGGCCAGCGGCAGTTTGTGGAAAAGGATGGCAGCAAAGACGATCAGCCCGAAGGTTTCGTCTAGATGAAGGCCCATGCCGATCACGATGCCGTCCAATGTGGCGTGCACGCAGAGCGCAAGGAAGGTGGCCTTGGAGAAGTGAAAGCTGCCACCCTCTAGGGCGATCTGTTCAAAGCGGTGGATGTGTATGAATCGTTCGATGAGGAAAAACCCCATGAAGCCCGCAAGCACAAAGAGCATTGCCTGCTCATGGACAAGCTCTATGGCTGCGGGAAGGATTTCGAGAAACGACAGCCCGATGAGGAGCCCGGCCCCGAAACCGATCCCCCACCTCAAGTTTCTTTCGCTCCACCGGATATTCAAGAGGATGAGTGCCACTCCGAGAAATCCGGCAAGGAAGTTGATCAGGGCAACCGCCAGCAATAGGTCCGTTTGAACCACGTTTCAAAACCTCCATATTATTGGGCTTATACTAGAACACGGCCAACAGGCAGCTGAAAAATGCCCATCTGCTGCGTTACGCTCCTCCTTCGTCACTTCGACGTAATGGTAAGTAAGCCTCCCTCCTCAGGATTTGTCCTCGCATGCACTTGGATGCCCCGCCCTTCGGGTGGGTCTCCATAATCAACAACCTCCATATCTGATCACAACTTCTGAAAAAGATCGACAGTCGTATTTTCGCACTCTCTCCTAGCTTTACAGAAAAACCTCGCCAGAAAGCCGCCTATCTTCAGATGACCTTCTGGGATTACATTGCCACCATTCTCACATTAACCTAAAATATCGACTTTCGTATGATCTTAATGGAGGGAGACAATGTCCGAAGTCAAAATAACGGCTTTCACCTCTGCGTCGGATTTCTCCAACAAATTGATCAGCCTGTTCAAGGGGCCGACCTTCTATTCAGCTTTCAGCAAACTCGACAAAAGGCTTGTGAAAAAGATTATGATCACTTCTTCCATTGCCAATAACTGCATCGAATGAACGGCACATCATGCAGCCGCAGGTCTGCGGTTGGGAATGAATGAGCAGGAGATTGAGAAGTTAGTCCGACTGAAGCAATCTGATTTCGAATACAGGGAATGGCTGCCCTTGAAATATGCTCAGGATTGGGCCTTCTTAAATGGAGAGGACCCCCAAGGTGACTATGTGGCCGATTATCATTCCCACTATTCAGAAGACCAGCGGGCCTATATTCACAAGATCATGCGTATGATGAGATTCATGAATAGTCTTGGCAATACCCTCTCGCCCAAGTCTCGCAGGAAAGGAACTTCTGCTGCCTGTGTCATAGAAAATCATGACTACTCCAAGAAAGAGACGGAGACCAAAAAAGGGAAGGATCATGCCAATGTGGCGGCCCCTCCTCCCTTGATATTTGTGATCGTGGTAGCTGCAGGACTTCTTCTGAATAAGATATTTCCCCTTGGCATCCTGGGTGAGCCCGGGGTTACAACCAAGACCTTCGGTATTCTGCTGTTTGTTATTGCAGGAGTTATACAGGTGCCGACAGTTCTGCTGATGCTTCGCAAAAAGACCGCTTTAAGGCCGGATAAGAAAACAACCACTATGATCACCAGCGGATTTTTCAAGTACTCGAGAAATCCTTTGTATTTTTCCCTGATTTTGATCCACTGTGCGATTGCCGTCTATTACAATCTTCTGTGGCTTTTGATCTTATTGCCTGTCTTGTTTATTGCGCTGGAGCGCTGGGTTGTTCTCCGTGAGGAGAGATATCTGGAAAGATTGTTTGGAGAAGATTACTTAGAGTACAAGAAGAAGGTGAGACGCTGGATATGACCAAATAGGGGCAGGAGCGCATCTGCGACTCTCTCATGAATGTATATTGAATATTTCTCTTCGTATGACCGCTCCACGGTCATTGAACATCTCTATCAACAATTTAAAAAACAGCGGACAGCGAAAGATTTGAGATTTCGCCTCCATATCTCATTCCGACCTGACAAAGAAATCGACCTTTCGAGTTTTCACACTCTCTCCTATGTGCAAAGTCAAGCAGCCTCCCTGGGC
>CAZSUQ010000222.1:0-7747 GCA_964609935.1 uncultured Thermodesulfobacteriota bacterium
CCGTCCCCACCCGGCGCCCCGCCGGAAACGGCCTGATCCGCATCCTCCTTATCCGGGACAAGGCCGGTGAGCGTAATGCTGTGCCATTCTGCTGGGGTGGGGTCCGAGACTTCCATATCCAGGGGCGGGGTGAGCCCGTAACGGACGGCCCCATCCTTTTCTGTTGACGTTCTCCATGTGATCGTTATGGAGTCGGGGGTGGGCATCTCCAGGTAGGGGAACAGGTCCTGTGCCTCACGTACAGGTGGGATCGTGCAGGAGAAGAGGAAAAAGGAGAGGCAGAGAACAACGATTCCGTAGAGGCACGTTCGGTTCATAGACATGGAGGACTCCCTTGAGTTTCCGTATTCTAATGGTCTTTCTTTTTCTATTATTATGATTCTCAATTTTCGGAAAAGGAGCACAGCCTTCCCGGAAAGAAACGTTTGAATCATGAAGAGAGTCTAACGGATACATTTTCTGCGGGTCAACCGGGGGGCGCGGCCATGGCAGAGGCTATGGTGGATTCCGCCTACAGGAGAAGCGTATCGTCCGAGGCGTTGGAGCGGATAACCGAAGTAAGAGAGGTTTTGAATTTCGAGAAAGCGTTCATGGATGTGGACCACGGAAACGTGTTTCCGCTCCTGGCCCGGTTCGATACGGTGGTTCGATACGAAAAGCACAGGAGGTGCTACAACGGAAGGCCCCTGGTTGCCTTGAACCGGGGGCATATAACAGGATCCCTCTCCTATTCCAGCCTGCGGCGGCACATTCTCCGACACCTTCCCTGACCCAACAGGCAAGCCGTTCGGTTCATTCCAGGAGAACCGGCACCCACGCAGGGCCGCCGACCAGAAGCTCATAGGCCCCGATGTCGCAGGAAGGCCCTTGAGGGCGGGATTTGTCGCGCTGGTCCGTAGCCGGACATCCGGTGTTGGTGCCCCCGTTGAATGCAGGACTGCTGCGGGAGATGGCGTGGGTCCAGCTGTATCCCCCGTTGTCGGCCAGTGTGCCGAGAAGGGGATTCTTTCCGGTGATGTCGGTGGACAGGATCAGGTTGCAGGTGTTTCCGCTCTCCATGTTGTTGCCGGCGGAAACGAGCGACCCTGGGACATGGCAGTTGTTATCGCCCGAACTGTTCACGATGGTGTTCTTCAGGGTTATGCTAACCCCGCCCGCCACATATATATTGTGCCCGTTCGGTTCTGTAGCCGTATTCCCGGTGATCGTACAGTTTGTCATGGTGGTGCTGGACTGGCTTAGCGCCGCCAGCCCTCCCCCATAGTACCCACCGGCCTGATTTCCACTGACCGTGACGTTTGTGAGGGTCATACCATTGGTATTGTTCTGGTTGTAAATGCCGCCGCCTATATCGGTGGATGTATTGTTGGAGACCGTCGTGTTGCTCATGGTCAGGGCATGTGCGTTGCAGATACCGCCTCCAATAACCGCCGTATTGCTGCTGATCGTGCAGTTCCCCACCGTGAGCGTACCGATATTATAGATCCCCCCCCCGGCGGCACTCGTGCCGCTGAGGACATTCGATTGAACCGTCACCCGGTCCAGTGTCAGCTGCGTCCAGGTGTTCACATAGATCCCCCCACCGTGTGATCCGTTCGTGAGACGCCCGTTGCGCACGGTAACCTGGGAGATCGTTGCCGGCCCCCAGTAGACGTCGAAGACCCGGTCAGAGGCATCGCCGTCTATGATGGTGGAGGAGGCCCCGGCACCCGTCAGCGTGACCTCTGTCGAGATGTCCAGGTCCCCTGTCTGGTTGAGGTCTTCTCCGCTGCCGGCACGCTGCAGCGTGTAGGTCCCCGCCGGGAGGTTGATGCTGTCCGCAGCGCTCCCGGCGGTGCAGGCGTCCACAGCCGTATCCGTGTTGGCTGCCTGAATGGCTTCGCGAAGCGAGCAGTCTCCATCCGAGTTCAATTCATCCACCGATGTATTGACCGTGATCGTAGCGGCCTGGAGGTTGGCAGCTGCCAGGAGGAGCATGATCACCAGTCCTGCTGCTGCAACATTCGGAGAGCATTGGCTCCTTTTCCCGGGTAATGCTTTGGGCACAGAGAATCCTTTCCGGTCACCGTCTCTTTCCATTTTATTTCCTCTCTCGCTGATGAACCTTTATCGATCTTATCAATGATAAGAATATCCCTGGCGCGGAAGGAGAGAAGTCGATGGTGGACAATGGAATCTGCCCCGGGATGGAGGCAGCATAAGGAAAAAGGATCAGTGGGTCAACTCGCAGAAGACGTGCAGCAACGGGATTATGTTCCCCTGTGTTAAGAGGGGATTTTAGGCTCGAGCATGCTGGGCGGATACGGCTGGGAGGAGTCATAAAAAGGGAAAATGAATCAAGCTTTAAGCCAGTTGAATCAATAGGCAAACAGGGAAGTTGCGTGAAAGGAGGCAACACGGTGTACCTCCTCGACGTTGCTTCAAAAGGATCCCCGGCCGACCCTCGAAGGAGTCGCTGGTATCGAAAGGAGAATCTGAATGAGTACAAAACATGTGTGGATGATCGGAGCCCTCGTTTTTGCTCTTGCGGGTTGCAGCAAGGGCGGGGGATCCGGCAGCGCGAAAGACCTCATCGAAGCCTGCCTCGAGTCCACGAACATGGAGCGTCCCCTCTGTGAATGCGTGGCAAAGAAGGCATCTGAGGAGCTGTCTCCGGACGGGGTTGCGTTTCTCGTCGCATCCCTGAAGGGAGACGAGGATGCGGCCACAGAGCTGCGCAAGAAGCTCGACATGAGCGAGATGGTGGCCGCCGGCATGTTCATGACCAAGGCTCCGGGTCAGTGTGCCGCGGGGATGGGGGAAGGAGCAAAGGGGGATTGATCTGCCGCCAGGGTGTTTCCCGCTTTTCAATCTCCCTGGTTTCGATAAGCCTTTGGGGTGTGGCCGGTCCATCGCCGGAATGCGTGGTTAAAAGCGCTCTGGTCAGAGAACCCCAGCAGGAAGGCGATGTCGCAGATGGGATCGTTGCTCTCCCTGAGGCAGCGCATCGCCATCTCGCGCCTGACGCTGTTGAGGATCGCCTTGTAGGAGGTTCCCTCATCCCGAAGCCGGTTCTGCAGGCTTCTGGCGCCGAGGCCCAGGTCCCGGGCCATGGAAGCCAGGCCCACGTCCTTCCCCTTCACGAGGTTCCGGCCGATCCTTTCCATCACCCTGTCCGTCCACTCGGCTGAAGCATGGAGCCTGACGAGCATCTGGTGCGCGAACTGTTCAAGGGCCTCGCAGATGCCCGGGTTTGCCAGGTGGATGGGAGCGGAAAGCCAGGATCTTTCCATCACCAGCTCGCTTCGAGGGCTGTCGAACAGAACCGCACCCCCAAAGGTCTTTTCATGTTCGCGAACGTCTGATGGACGTGCATGGGTGAAACGCACCTCAAGGGGCCGGAACGCCCCTTCCGTGAGGAGCCCGAGCGCATGGACGAACACGCTCAACAGGGCCTCGGCAACGGGCCTGGGCACATGGAGCCCAGTGGCCCGGACCTCCCAGAAGAGCCGGGCCTGATCACCTTCCACGTTCATGCGCGGTTGGATGGCGTCGGCCATGACGTCGTGGTAGAGGAAGAACTTCTCCAGGGCGGCCCCCAGTGTGGGACAGTTTGCCATCATGCCCAGAAGGATATTTCCCCCGGGATGGTTCCGGGCCAGGGCCCTTCCGATGGTCAGACCCAGGTTCGGGTCGTCCGATCGTTTTTCCACCTCCTGAAGAAGGACCTCGAACCGGGCCACCGGGAGGCGGGCTTCGGGATCCTCTAAAACGGACGGATCCACCCCGGCCTTCTTGCATATTGTGTGCAGTTCTGCAGGGGATCCACTGGCGGCCTTGAGGGACGTGCGGGTGACGTAAGCGGATATGGTGGCTTTGTGTCCCGTTTGGGCCATGGCTTAGTGCTCCGTTTCATAAATACGGTGACGTATTGAACAGGCAGGACATTGCGAGCGAAGCGAAGCAATATTCGAACCTTTACCTCACCGTACTTATGAAATCGATTACTTGGAAAGTAACGTAAAGCTTGTCTTCGTGCGGGATGTTTCTTGATATTTCGCTGTTGAACAAAAACTTTTCACTCATTCGCAAGATCCCGGGCCAAAGATTGGATATCCTGGGCATGTACCTGGATGAACACCTGCAATCACGGAGGATATCATGGCGGCTCAGGAGACGAAACAGGATCGGGGTGCTGTTATGGCGTACGAGGTCATGGAAAGCTCGGACAGAAGGGTGAAGATGATGTTTTCAGGGGTTGTGGAGGCCCCGCCGGACACGGTCTTTCCCCTCCTTTGCCCCAAACTCGAAGAAGAGTGGATCGAGGGCTGGGCCCCTGGTATCTATGACCTGATTTTTTCGGAATCCGGGGTGAACGAGAAGAACTGTGTATTCCAGGAGGGTCTCACCAGACCGTTTCTTTTCAATGAGGCCGGGCCCACCACCTGGGTGACAACGGCCTTTGACCGGGATGGCACCTCACTGGAGTTCCTGCTGATCTTTGGCGGGCATGCGGTCTTGAATCGGGCAGTGACATGCAGGAAGACCGATAACGGAGGCACCGCGGTCCAGTGGACGGATACGGTGACCTTTCTGAAAGGCCCTATGGGGAAAGAGGACCGGAAGGTCCTTGAGCTCAAGCTAACCGCCTTTTCTTCCTTCCTCGGGATCCTGCTCAAACACTACTGTGAGAGCGGTGCGATGATGCCGCTGGAAGGGCTCATGCAGGGCCGGGGTCCGGCGGCCGCCATCCCGGAGGACGTCAGGGGCAGCATCGCCAACCTCCTCGGAGGCTGAGGAAAAGACTTGGGGAAGATGTGCCACGTCGAAGCGTAACGACGGAATCGGGACCGGACTCCATTTCGTGAATTGTCACGCTTGAAAGGCGCTGAGATTCATTCTCTTCTTTCGAAGCGCCCGGCCACGATCCCGGCCAGCCGGAGGGTGTGGTCACGGACCTCTTCCATGCTCCTGCCCGGATAACGGGCATAGCTGATCATGATACCGTTCAGGGCTGAAAAGAGTGCGTGTGAGAGCAGCCGGGAGTCGCCTTCAAGGCCGGCCTCCCTGATGACCGCCTCCACGCGGTCCATCAGTTCCCTCATGATGGGGTCCAGCTTTTCGGTTGCCTCTTGAGACAGCTTCCCTCCCAGCATGAAGTGGCCCATCATCTGGTAGAAGGACATGTTCTCGTTCAGGCTGCGGATGTAGATCTCGCAGAACTCCTTCATGGAACATCCGCCATCTCTGCTCCGTGCGGCGTCCACGCGGCGTGTGATCTCTTCCGCACCGGCAAAGAAGACATCCAGGAAGAGGTCGTCCAGGTTCTGGTAATAGCGGTAGATGGTCCCGGGGCTCATCCCCACGGCCTTTGCGATCTCCCTCACCGTTACGCTTCGGAAATCCCTTTCTGCGAAAAGCCTCCTGGCCGCGGAAAGGATCAATCCCCGCCGGGCTTCCCGCTCCTTTTCCTTCAATTCACCCAGGGTTGCTGCGGGCATCTCGGGATCCTCCGGTGAGGGCAATATTCCAATCCCCCGCGCTACTTGGACGGGCCGGTTTCGTGTACCTCCCACATGTCTTCATCCGTGAAGCACCGCTCGCTCTCGTCCGGGTTCATGGCGTCCTTTTCCATGTGCCTGCGGTCATAGGGCTGGTTCAGGACCTCGTCGTAGTACTCGTGCTGGATGAGGAGGTTCATGATCTCGCTCGTACCGGTCCAGATGAGGGCGAGCCGCTGGTCCCGCAAGGCGCGCTCGATGGGGTACACGTCCGTGTACCCGATGCCCCCCATGATCTGCATGGCGTTGTTCACGATGTTCCACGCGGACTCGGTGGCAAACCTTTTCGCTTCGCTCACGATCCGCCGGACGTTCGGGTAGTTCTCGTCAACGGCGCGGGCCGCCATGTAGGTGAGGCCCCGGGCCGCATCGAGCTGGGTGATGGAGTCGGCCACCATGAAATTCACGGCCTGGAACTTTCGGATCTGCCTGCCGAAGGCCGTTCGTTTGTTGGAGTAGCGCATGGCCAGATCCAGGCCTGCCCACGCACCCAGGCAGCCGGCAGCGGATGTGAGCCGCTCCGGGATCATCATCTGGTTGAAGCAGAGCGCACCGCCGTGAAGTTCGCCCACCAGGTTCTCCCTGGGCACCTTCACGTCGCGGAAGACCAGGCGCCCCGTGCCGCCACCCCGGCACCCCATGAGGCCGTAAAGGTACTCGGTTTCCACGCCGGGCCCTTTGTCGATGATGAGCAGGCTGATCCTGTTGTACTTGTGAGCGTCCGGCTCGAAGTTCGTCCTGCAGTAAACCAGGAAGAAGTCCGCGCCCTCGGCACCCACCACGAAGCGCTTCTGCCCGTTGACGATGAAATGGTCCCCCTCCAGCACGGCTTTGGTGGTGGCGCCGAAGAAGTCCGAGCCTCCCCTCGGCTCGGTGAGCGCTTCGGCCGAGACGAGCTTTCCCTCGAGGTAGGGCTTCAGGTATCTTTCCTTCTGCTCTTCCGTACCGAACGTATTCAGTGCCTCACCCACGATGGAGGGCATGACAAAGGCACAGCCCAAAGCGATTCCCAGGGGTCCGATCTCCTCGGTGGCTGCCACCTCCGCCACCCAGCTCATCTCCCTCCCTCCCCATTTTTTGGGAAACCGGATCCCCCGGAGGTTGCAGGCCGCAAGCTTCTCCACGAATTCCCTGGGGTAGGTGATCTCGTCCTTGTCCATCTTTAGAAGGAAATCGCTGGAGATCTCCTCCCGGGTAAATCTTTTCACCTCATCCCTGAGTGCTCGTTCTTCAGGTGTCAAGAGAAAGTCATACATGGCAACCTCCATGAAATGGTTGTAGGTGCAGGTATTTTCTAAGGGACACATACAACAATGAACATCGTTCAATATATTGAACGATGATATCTGTGTCAAGAAAAAAGCCACCTCTATTCATGACCGCTTGTCCTCCTGTCCCCCAGGCCGGGATTCTTTCATGCATCTTCAGGCCTTTTGGGTTCTCTCATGTTCTGATTCGCACATGTAAAATTTAGGAAAATGAATCATAAAGGAAAAGATAGGCGTCTGTATGAAAAGGTTCAGCTCATGAAGACAGATGTGTTAAAAGGTGGATCATGATTCACATCGTTGAAGTGGGGCCAAGGGACGGGCTCCAGAATGAAACAGCCACCATACCCTCCCAGGTGAAGGTGGCCTTTGTGGACGCTCTCTCGGACGCGGGCGTATCCGAGATCGAGGTGAGTGCCTTTGTGTCCCCGAGATGGATCCCCCAGCTTGCCGATGCAGAAGAGGTTTGCAGAGGGATTACAAGGAAAGAGGGGGTTGTCTACTCAGCGCTGGCGCCCAACCTGAAGGGGCTCCACCGGGCCCTGGCTGCGGGTGTGGATAAGGTTTCCGTTTTCACCTCTGCAAGCGAAACCTTCAACCAAAAGAACATCAACACATCCATTGAGGGCTCGATCCGGAGATTCGAGCCCGTGCTCAAGGAGGCGCGCGAAGCCGGGGTGCAGGTGCGCGGATATGTCTCCACCGCGTTCTGGTGCGCTTACGAGGGACGCATCCCGCCTGAAGCCCCCCTGGCAGTTGCGGAGAGGCTCTTGGATCTCGGCGTGGAAGAGATCTCCATTGCAGACACCATCGGCAAGGCCTCTCCTGATGAGGTGAAAAGGCTTCTCGAGATCCTCATCCCAAGACTGCCGTCCAGAAGGGTGGGCATGCACTTCCACGACACCTACGCTCAGGGCAAGGACAATGTGCTGGCATCCC
>CAZSUQ010000223.1:0-7741 GCA_964609935.1 uncultured Thermodesulfobacteriota bacterium
CCGCCAGCGTCGAGCTGGAGGTGAGCAAGACCGCCCCCGCCGCGCGCGGCGTTTGGACGGTTTTTTTCAACAGCAGGGAAGAAGGATTCACTTCTTTCCTTGAAGAGCACGGGCTCACGCCTCTGCCTTCCTATATCAAGAGAGAACAAAAGGAATGGCCGCCCAGGGATTCCGTTCAAGATCGAATGAGGTATCAGACGGTTTTCGCAAAAGAAACCGGTTCCGTTGCGGCTCCCACAGCAGGGATGCACTTCTCGGATGCCCTGCTTCGGGAACTTGCGGAAGCAGGCATTCGCTTTGCCGAGATCACCCTGCACGTGGGACAGGCGACCTTCCTGCCTATTCGGACACAGGATCTCAGAGAGCATTCGCTGTGGCCCGAACGTTTTTCGCTCCCTCGATCTACCTGTGAAGAGATCGAACGGGCAAAAAAGGAAAAGAGGCGTGTGATCGCAGTGGGCACAACCGTTGTCCGGTGCCTGGAATCAAGGCAGGCCGAGCGGGGATGTATGGAACCGGGGGAGGGATGGACGTCCCTGTACATCCTGCCGGGGTTTCGGTTTCAGGTCGTGGACGCCCTGATTACGAACTTTCACCTCCCGAAAAGTTCGTTGCTCGTGCTGGTGTCGGCCTTTGCAGGGAAAGAGACCATTCAGAAGTCGTATCAGGAGGCCGTGAAGAGCGGTTATCGGTTCTTCAGTTACGGTGATTGCATGTTTATCCAGTAGAAATCCATTGAAGAAATGGCAGTCCACTTTACGTTGGAAAAAGGGGGGGTGAACGAACCCCGGTGGGGCAGGCTGGATACGCCCCATGGACAGGTGGAAACACCGGTTTTCATGCCGGTGGGAACCCAGGGCACGGTCAAGGCCTTGAGTTCCGAGGACCTTGTCAGACACAAGGTCTCCATGATCCTTGCCAACACCTATCACCTTTATTTACGGCCCGGACACGAGCGGGTTCAAAGACTCGGCGGACTCCATGCGTTCATCAACTGGCAGGGACCGATACTGACGGCCAGCGGAGGATATCAGGTCTACAGCCTGGGTGACCTCAGAAAGATATCCGAAGAGGGGGTTCTTTTTCGGTCTCACCTGGACGGGACCGAGCACTTCCTTACCCCTGGGAAGGTGGTGGAGATCCAGGAATTCCTGGGGGTGGATATCGCCATGGTCCTGGATGAGTGCATTTCCTATCCGGCTTCCCGCGAGGATGCACGAAAGGCCATGGAGCGGACCTTGCGATGGGCCCGACAGAGCCGGGAAAGTGTTTCAGAGGACGGAATGGCCCTGTTTGGAATTGTACAGGGTGGGGTGTATCCGGATCTTCGCCGGGCCTGTGCCGACGGCCTGGCAGATATGGGGTTCTCCGGTTTCGCCGTGGGCGGTTTGGGCTTGGGAGAGGGCAGGGAACAGACCTTTTCGATTCTGCAAGGGGTGGCGGAATTCCTGCCGAAGGAAAGTCCCCGCTACCTGATGGGAATGGGAAATCCGGAAGATCTTGTGGAGGCCGTAGCCCGAGGGATGGATATGTTTGACTGTGTGCTCCCCACCCGAAACGGGAGAAACGGAACGCTCTTTACCCGATACGGCAGGGTTCGGATCAAGAACCGGGCCTATGCAGAGGATCCACGTCCCGTGGATCCCGATTGTGGCTGTCATACATGCCAAAACTACAGCAGAGCCTATCTGCGACACCTCTTTCTCGCCAGGGAACTCCTGGCCTATCGGCTGAACAGCATCCACAACACGTATTACTACCAGTGTCTTATGGAGGAGATGCGAAACGCGATCCGGTTGGATTCCTTTGATTCTTTCTACAGGGACTTCTACGAAAACCTGCGCGTCTTTGAAAGGGAAAGAGAGGAAGCCGCTACAGGGCCCTGACCGGATCCAGGTGTTTCGAACAGAGGCAAGATCCTAACAGCGAGTAGAACAAGTTCATCTGGGCAGGTCGTTGGGCCTGCTAAAGGAGGAGAAAAAGTGATCGATCTGGCTTATGCAGCGGCTTTTCCCCCAGGCGGGGGTGCCGGGGCGGGCGCCCCGGGTGGCAGCATGGCAACGGCACTGTTGCCCCTTGTGCTGATGTTCCTGGTCTTCTATTTTCTCTTGATCCGACCGCAGCAAAAGCGCACGAAGGAGCACAGGGATTTCCTTGGCGCGCTCGAGAAGGGTGAAGAGGTGATCACCACCGGGGGAATCTACGGGAGGGTTACAGGGATTACCGACAGCGTGGTCACCCTCGAGATCGCGGACAAGGTCCGCATCAAGATCCAGAAGGCGAACATTGCGGGACGGAAACCGAAAGTGCCTGAGAAGACGGGATGATCCATCATGCTGTCGTTCTACGCACAGCGGATTTGTGTTGAGTCTTCTTGGCCCTTTTCCCATCTTGAGAACTTGAGCAGGGCGGAAAAACCATGCAAAAGAACCTGAAATGGAGGTTGGTCGTAACCGGTATTGTTTTGCTCGGGGCTCTGGTCTATCTGCTCCCCACCTTGACGCAGAATCTCCCGGAATGGTGGAAGAAGTATCTGCCCACCGATCAGATCCACCTCGGACTGGACCTCCAGGGAGGCATCCATCTGATCCTGGAGGTGGAGGTGGCGAAAGCGGTGGAGAGCACCGCTGAGAGGATCATTCTGGACCTCAAGGAAAGCCTGAGGAAGAAGGACATCTTCTACGATGCCATCGACCGTGAAGGGGTGGACGGGGTCAAGATCCAGGGGGTGAGCCCGTCCGACCGGGACCGACTCGAAGTGATCCTTTCGGACCAGTACCAGAACCTGACGCGTTCATCCAAAGAGGGAAGGCGGGGTGTGGACTTCTTCGTCGGTCTGACGGAAGGGGAGGTCAAGGAGATCGAACAGGGGGCTGCGGATCAGGCCCTGGAAACCATCAGGAATCGAATCGATCAGTACGGTGTCTCCGAACCCACCATCCAGCGGGAAAGCCAGAACCGAATCCTGGTTCAGTTGCCCGGGGTCAAGGATCCCGAGCGCGCCATCAAGCTCATCGGGCAGACGGCTGTCCTGGAATTCAAGGTCGTTGATGATGAGCACAGCTGGGAGGATGCCCTGAACAACCAGGTACCGGCCGGCAGCGAGATCCTCTATCAGCGCATCTACGAGCCTGAGACGAACCAGACGCGAAAGGTGCCCATGCTGATCAAGAAGCGGACCCTGATGACCGGGGATGCGATCTCCGAGGCCCGCGTGGCCATGTCGGGGCAGAACTTCAATCAGCCGCACGTGAGCATCCGGCTCAACCCGCGCGGTGCGAGGCTCTTTGATCAGATCGCAGGGGAGAACGTGGGCAAGCGCCTCGCCATCATCCTGGACAGCAATGTCTATTCCGCGCCGGTCATCAAGCAGACCCGGTACGGCGGTCAGGCGGTCATCGAGGGGAACTTCACGGTGGAAGAAGCGCACGACCTGGCCATCGTACTGCGAGCGGGATCCCTGCCCGCACCGGTGACAATCGCAGAGAAGCGGGCCGTGGGGCCCTCGCTCGGTTCGGATTCCATCCAGCAGGGGCTGATTTCCATCCTGGTGGGGGGTGTGCTGGTTCTCGTCTTCATGTGTGTTTACTACAGGGTCGCAGGCATCATCGCCGATCTGTCCCTTGCACTCAATCTTCTTCTGGTGATGGCGACCCTGGTTGCCTTCAAGGCCACTCTGACACTGCCCGGTATCGCGGGACTGGTCCTCACCGTGGGCATGGCCGTGGATGCCAACGTGATCATCTTCGAGAGGATTCGAGAGGAACTGCGGGTGGGCAAGACCGTACGGGCAGCCATCGACAGCGGGTACAAGAAGGCCATCCTGACGATCCTCGACGCGAACATCACCACCATGATCGCGGCCCTGGTGCTCTTTCAGTTCGGTACCGGGCCCGTGAAGGGTTTTGCCGTGACCCTGAGTATCGGCGTTTTCTGGAGTGTCCTGTTGGCCATTTTCTTCACCCGCGAGATCTTTGATTACCTGGTTTTCGTCCGGCGCGTGAAAACGATCCCCATGTGATCCAGGCCCCATGGGGGTCCGTCATCTTTTCATGAGGTTATACGCGCTGAACCCCGTAGCACGCCAAGGTAGATAGAGAGGGTTTTTATGGAATTCATCAAACCGGGAACCGCTATTCCGTTCGTGAAGTATCGTCGTATTGCCCTGATCGTTTCCCTGGTCCTTGTCTTGGTCTCCATGGGGTCCCTCTTGATCCGGGGAGGGCCGAATTACGGGATCGACTTCGCCGGCGGTATCCTCATCCAGGTGAAATTCTTCTCCGATGTGAAAACCTCCACGGTGCGGGATGTGCTGATGGACCTCGAACTCGGGCAGGTGGTTGTCCAGCAATTCGGTGAACTCACGGAGAACGAATTCCTCGTTCGCGTGGAAAAGGCGGAAAAGGATCTGCAGGTGGTCCAGGAAGAGGTGGAAAAGGCCCTGAAGGATGCCATGGGCGAGGATCAGTACGAGTTGAGAAGAACCGAACTGGTGGGGCCCAAGGTGGGCGCCGAGCTTCGAAAGAAGGGATTCATGGCCGTGATTTATGCCATCGTGGGCATTCTCGTTTACGTTACATGGCGATTCGAGTTCCGGTTCGCCCTTGGCGCGATCCTTGCCCTTATTCACGATGCATTGATTACCGTGGGGATCTTCTCCGTGCTGGACAGGGAGATCGACCTGCCCATCGTGGCCGCGATCCTCACCATCATCGGCTACTCGATCAACGATACCATCGTTGTTTTCGACCGTGTTCGTGAGAACATGCGGAGAATCCGGAAACAGTCCATCGAAAAGGTTGTGGACACAAGCATCAATGAGACGTTGAGCCGCACGCTGCTCACCTCCCTGACCACGTTGGTTGTGGTGGGGGCTCTGTTCCTCCTGGGTGGGCCCGTGATTCACAATTTTGCCTTTGCCCTGATCATCGGCGTTTTCGTAGGCACCTATTCCTCGATTTATATTGCAAGCCCGGTGCTGATCTACTGGGAGAAGATACGGGAGCGTTCAAGCGCCAGGACGAAAGGCGGCCGTGCGCCTGCGCGGCGTTGATCTTCTCCCCCTCCTTTTTTTTCGCCATGGATATCCTCGCGGTCGAGGGTGACCGCAAAAGCCTGTAAAGAGCCTTTTCCGAGAGCGATGCAAGAAGCACAAAGCATATGGACGGTCCGGGATACGGACCCTGCCTCATGCCAGAGGTTGGAGCAGGAGGCGGACCTCTCTCCGGTCACGGCACGCATCCTCTATAATCGGGGAATCCGCAACAAGGAGGATGTGCTGCGATTCATGCAGGCATCTCCCGAACAGATGCGCTCCCCCTTCCTGTTTCAGGACATGGAAGCTGCGGTGGAAAGGATTCACCGGGCCATCCTCAATAAGGAAAAGATCCTCGTGTATGGGGATTATGATGCGGACGGGCTGACCGGTACCGCTGTTCTCGTCCAGTTCTTGCGAGCCGCCGGAGCGGAACCCCTTTTTTACGTGCCCGACCGGCTGAATGAAGGCTACGGATTTCATGCCGAGACCGTTCCTGTCTTCTCGGAGCAGGGCGTCCGGCTGGTCATCACGGTGGATACCGGCATCTCGGCCGTGGAATCGGTTCGGCTCGCGAATCAATCGGGCATGGATGTCATCATCACGGATCATCACGAATGCCCCAGCGAACTCCCGGAGGCCCTGGCGATCCTGAATCCAAAGGCCTCGGCCTGTGGCTTCCCGTTTCGGGACCTCGCCGGCGTGGGTGTGGCCTTCTACCTGGTGGTGGCCCTCAGGAAGCATCTCCGGGACCACGGCCTCTGGGACAAAGAGAGTCAGCCCAACCTGTTCGAGTACCTGGACCTGGTCGCCCTCGGGACCCTGGCCGACATGGTGCCCCTTCAAGAGGAAAATCGCATCTTCGTCAAGCACGGCATGAGGGTGATTACAGAGGGAAAACGCCCAGGGATCTTTGTGTTGAAGGAACAGACCCGGATCGAGGGGCCGGGTGCTCAGACAAGGCCCATTGTTTTTCGCGTCATCCCTCGAATCAATGCCCCCGGGCGCCTTGGGTGTGCCGGTGATGCCCTGGACATCCTCCTCTGCGAGAGCCTCGTGCAGGCGCGAAAACGCGCCGAAATTCTTGAACGCCTAAACCTCCAGAGGAAGTCCATCGAGAACAAGGTCTACCGGGAGGCCATGGAGTTGGCAAACCGGCAGTTGAAGGAAGGAGATCGAACGACCCTTGTTCTGGCATCCCAGGGGTGGCACAAGGGGATCCTGGGGATCGTGGCGTCTCGAATCGCGCAGCAGGTGCTTCGTCCCGTGGTGCTGGTTTCCTTTGAGGGGGAGATGGGCAAAGGTTCGGTACGCAGCGTCGAGAACCTGGAGATCATGGATGCCATGATATCGTGCAGTTCCTACCTGGAGGATTTCGGCGGGCATCGAATGGCTGCCGGTCTGTCCATCAGGAAGGAAAGGTTTGAAGACTTTCAACATGCTTTTGAGAGTGCACTGGCGGAGTCGATCGCTCAGAAAGAGAGGGTGACCGCTGGAAGGACCCTGGACCTCTGGGTGGAGGATCCCTCGGAACTGAACGAAAGGGTCACCATGGAGTTTCAGCAAATGGCACCCTTTGGATATGGGAATGATGAACCTGTTTTGGGATTGAGAAACGTGACCTTCTTGAAGAAGAACATTGTTGGAGACAAGCACCTGAAGGTGATCCTTGGTTGTGCGTCTTCCCGGTTTGACGCGATCGGTTTCGGTCTGGGGAAGCGTGGTGTGATGGAGAACCGTCACGATCGATGGAATGTGGCGATTACCCCTCGACAGGACACCTGGAAGGGAAGAAAGCAGAACTACCTGCAAATCATCGATTTGCAGCCTGCCCAAGCCGAGTAATTGAAGGAAACCCCTCACCTCGACTTTTTGGACGCATTGCGTTATATTAGGATCAGTTCGCCAGGAGGGACAAGAGAGGAAGGGGATTCATGAAGACAGAGTCAAAAGAAATAAAGGATGGGGTCGAGGGATGGGTCGATGAACGGGTCCGGCAGCTTCTGGATTCTTTGGCAAACCCTTTGGAAAAGAAGATCAAACTGCTGAGGCAGAGGGTGGAAACGCTCCAGGTCAGGATCCACGATATCTCACTTCGGCTCGATGATGAGCGCGCGGCACGAAAGAAATCAACGAAGAATACGGACACATGAACAAGCCTTGACGCTTCTCCTTGAAGAAGCCGCCCCCCCCTCATGAAGCAAGACCCTGGACCTTCTGTTTTCATGCATTCAGACGCTCGGACCCTCCGCTCAGTTCCTTCCCTTACCAAAAGAACGAACCTGTGAGAGCCACTTCACGGACCGAAACGGAGCATGACGTACGGCGCTGACACCTTCTACTCCCAGCAAGAACGATCCATCCCGGTCACCGAGAAAACAGGCTGAGGAAGGAAGGGTTGCGAAAAAGCTTGTTTTTCAACAAAATAGAAGCCTTCCACGAGCAGGAGAGGCAACCCGCCGAAGGATTTCTTTCACGAGAGAAACAAGAGGGGGTTTTGTGAACCGATCCGCCCGCAATGGTATCTTCCTCTGGATGGTCCTCTGTTTCGTGTGTTCCCCTTTCTTTGCCGGATGTATCGGGGGAAAGGAGGATCCCGCCACCCTGTTCAGGTCCTCCTGCTCGGGGGGGCCGATGGTGCACATCGATCCGCTTGCCGAGCACACACCTGAAATCCCTTTTCCAAACGATCTCGCCACCGTGATG
>CAZSUQ010000224.1:0-7701 GCA_964609935.1 uncultured Thermodesulfobacteriota bacterium
CGCGTGCTGGAAAGGGTGGAATAGGGGGAGATCGGTTCCCTGAGGAACATCAGGGTGTGTGAAGGAAGCGAAGAGGCAAAGAACAATCATGGCCAACCGGAAGAAGCAGAGATGGGTCGAACTCCTGGGCGAACAGGTCGTCCGTGTTTCTCGATCCTCAGGCCCTGAAAGGAGGAGGCTCTGGGGGCACCTCTCCACCGGTGTGGGCCTCCTGGCAGTCTGCGCCCTCTTTTGCGGCTGGATCCATGTGCAAAGCATTACGGTCCGGTACCAGGTTTCACAGATGCTTCGCACGGGCAAGGATCTGGTACAGCGCAGGGATTCCATGGAGGTGGAGAAGCAGATGCTCTGTTCACCCGGCCGGATGACAAGGCTGGCGGAACAGGAATTCGACATGCGTCTTCCTCGTGGTGAAGAACGGGTGGTGTTGAAGTGAAGAAGCATGAAGCCAACCTGAAGAAGAAGATCTATTTTCTCCTGGGGCTCTTCTCCCTGTCCATCCTCCTTTTGATGGCCTGGGGTGTGCGACACCAGGTGATCAATCGCGACACGTACCTCTCATGGGCACGAAAGCACGAGATCAAGCCGATTCGTCTGGTCCCGTTGAGAGGGAAGATCCTGGACAGGGAAGGGAGACCCCTGGCGGTGAGTCTCAAGGCAGGCTCCCTGTACGCGCACCCGGCCGGTGTCGAGGATCCTCGCGAGACGGCGCGAATGCTGGCCGAACACATGGAGCTCGATCCCCTGCAGCTGGAGGAGAAGCTCACCAAGGAGACCTCCTTTACCTGGTTGTCCCGGCAGATGCCCATGGAAAAAGCACAAGCCGTCATGAAGCTTGGCGTGAGCGGCATCGGCCTGCAGAGGGAGGGGAAGCGTTATTACCCGAACCGGGAACTTGCCGGGCATGTCCTTGGTTTTGCAGGGATCGATTCCCAGGGGCTCGAGGGGATCGAGTGGGGCTTTCACGAGGTTCTGAAAGGCCGCGAGGGTACCCTCATGCTCCAGCAGGATGCAAGGGGGAGGGTTCTCTGGCAGGACGTGACCCTGCAATCCGGAAGCGAGACCGGGTGTGAGCTTCATCTCACACTGGATCTGAGACTCCAGTATTTTACCGAAAAGGCGCTCCAGAGGGCGGTTCGGGAGAGCCAGGCAATCTCAGGCATGGCCATCGTGATGGACCCGCGTTCCGGCGAGCTGCTGGCCATGGCCTGTGCGCCGTCATTCAATCCAAATCGATTCCGGGATTTCGGATTCAGTCAGTGGAGGAACCGTGTAATCACCGACGCCTTTGAGCCCGGTTCAACCATCAAACCGTTTCTCCTTGCCGCAGCCCTGGAGGAAGGCGTGGTGAGCGAAACGTCGTCCGTCTTCTGCGAGAACGGAGAGTTTTCCTATGGGGGGGAAACGATCCACGACATGAAGCCCCACAAGAAGCTCACGGTGCGCGAGGTCCTTACCGTCTCGAGCAACATCGGGATCAGCAAGATCGCCGATGCACTGGGTGCCCGGGACGTATGGGACTGCCTGAATGCATTCGGGTTCGGCAGGAAGACCGGCGTGGACCTCCCCGGAGAGGTCTCAGGCTCCATCCGCGCCTGGAGAAAATGGTCCAAGATAGAGCTTGCGACACATGCCTACGGTCAGGGCTTTTCATCCACGGTCATCCAGCTCGTCAGCGCCTTTTCCGTTCTGGCCAACGGCGGTTTTCTCATCGAGCCCTATGCGGTGCAGCGGATCCTGAATGAGGATGGAAAGGTCCTGATGGAGAAGAAGCCGCGCGTGGTTCGGCGCGTCATCCTCAAAAGGACCGCGGATCGCGTCTTGCGGGTGCTCGAGTCCGTTGTGGAGAAGGGCACCGGGAAGGAGGCGCGCATCCCCGGGTATCCTGTGGCAGGGAAAACCGGGACGGCCCAGAAATTCGACCTGGAAACAAAAAAATTCTCCAAAGAGCGGTCCGTGGTCTCCTTTGTGGGCATCGTGCCTTCGGACAAGCCGGAGATGGTGATCGCTGTGGTTCTGGACGAGCCTCGGGGAAAGGCATCCGGGGGCAAGCTGGCCGCCCCGGTTTTCCGGGAGATCGCCTCACGCTGCCTCCATTACCGCCAGGTGCCGGGCCGGGCACCCGTGTTGAAGGAGCAGGACGTTCCCATGCAGCTCTGTTCCGCTGTTTCGGTGAGGGAGCAGGAGAAACAGGGGGCGGTCATGGGTGAAAGCGGGACAGGGAAAGAAGCACTGAGGATGCCTGAACTGCGGGGGCTTCCCCTGCGTTCCGCCATGAGGGCCCTGGAAGGGCTCCCTGTCAAGGTGAGCCTGGAGGGATCCGGAAGGGTCACCTCCCAGGAACCGGGTCCTTTCACCCTGTTGGAGCGTGGCCAGACTTTGCACCTGCAGGCCTCACCGTCACGGACCCGTGAGGCCGGCTGATTGTTGGAACATGAATCCGGGGCGATCCCGGATGGGGCAAGAGAGGAGAGGACAGGGCATGAGACTTGAGGAGCTGCTGGAGGGTGTGGAAGGGGCGACGGTGTCAGGGGATCCCTCCATCGAGATCCATGATCTTGCCTACGACTCGAGGAATGTCACGCCCGGGGCGCTTTTCTTCGCGGTCCCCGGGATTCACGTGGATGGCGGACAGTTTTCAGGTGAAGCGCTGCGCAAAGGGGCCCATGCCGTGGTCGCCCGCCGGGGGGAGGAGAAGGTTGAAGGAGGTGTGTTCGTAGAGGTGGAGGATGTACGAAAGGCCATGGCCCGTATGGCTTCCCGCTTTTTCCGTGACCCCTCGAGGGAAATCGTGCTCATCGGTGTCACCGGTACCAATGGAAAGACCACGGTCACCTTTCTGCTGGAGTCGGTTTTAAAGCAGGCCGGATTCAGGCCCGGTGTGCTCGGAACCATATCCTACCGCTACAACGAGAAAACACAGAGGCCCGCCACAACAACGCCGGAGTCGGTGGACCTGCAGCGGGTTCTGAGGGAGATGCTCGATGCCGGCTGCACCCATGCTCTCCTGGAGGTCTCCTCCCACGGACTGGATTACCGGCGTGTGGACGAGTGCAGTTTTTCCTGTGCGGCTTTCACCATGATGGGCAGGGATCACCTTGACCACCACGGGGATATGGAGACCTATTTTGCCTCCAAGGCGCGGCTGTTCACAGAGATCCTGCCGCGGTCTGCCGTTGAGGGCCGGGCAGCGATCCTGAACGTGGACGACCCTTACGGGCGCAGGCTCGGTGAGGCCTGCGAGGTTCCCGTGGTTACGGTGAGCGGGGAAGGGAAAGCGGACTGTCGGAGTGAATCCGTCTCGTTGAACCGGGAAGGGATCTCCATGGTTGTCAAGACTCCGAGGGGCGAGCTGCAACTCGAGAGTCCCCTTCTCTGTGAGGTCAATGCGCGGAACATCCTGATGGCCGCAGCCGTTGCAGACCATCTGGGCCTGGACCCCGGTGCCGTCAAAGAAGGGATTCGGGCCCTCGGGCGTGTTCCTGGAAGGATGGAGCGGATCGGAGGCGACAGGGACTTCCTCGTCCTGGTGGACTATGCCCACACGCCGGATGCACTGGAGAAGGTGCTCTCAGGGCTTCGTGTGCTGACAGCGGGACGATTGATCACGGTGTTCGGGTGCGGTGGAGACAGGGACAGGGGCAAGAGACCCCTGATGGGAACCGCGGCGGCGCGCTGGAGCGATCTCGTACTGGTGACTTCGGACAACCCGCGTTCCGAATCTCCCGAGAGCATTATCGCGGAGATCCGCCAGGGGATCGAGGCCATGGGCCTTTCCTGCAAAGAGCCGGATGCGCTCCCGGAAGCCGATGCGGGGACAAAAGCATACACAGGGCTCACGGATCGAAGAGAGGCCATCCGCCTGGCGATTCGTACGGCCGTTGCAGGGGATACGGTTTTGATTGCCGGAAAGGGGCATGAGGATGTCCAGATTCTCGGGGACACCAGGATTCCCTTCCGGGACGATCGAGAGGTTCTTCATGCACTTGGGGACCATGACGGCAAGGAGTCAGCCCTTGGCTGATCAGGGGATGGGGATCACGCTGAGCGAGGTTTCCGAATTCCTTCGGGGCCGGGTGCTCTCCGGGCAGGGAGCTGCCGCCTTCTCGCGCGTGGTGACCGACTCCCGCACAGGGAGGGAGGGCGACCTGTTCGTGGCCTTGCGGGGAGACCGGTTCGACGGACACGGCTTTGTCGAAGAAGCCCTGCAGAAGGGGGCCTCGGGCGTCCTAGTGCAGGAACCCGTTTCCGAACAGATTTTCGAGCGATACAAACCAGCGGTGGTGCAGGTGCCGGACACACTGAAGGCCCTGGGAGATCTGGCAGCGGGCTGGCGGAAAAGGTTCTCCACCCCTGTGGGGGTCCTGACCGGAAGCAACGGAAAGACCACGACAAAGGAACTGATCCTGTCCATCCTGCGTCAGGACTTTTCCTGTCTCTGCAGCCCGGGGAACTACAACAATCGGATCGGCCTCCCGCTGACCCTGCTCGAGCTTGGAGACGAGCACGAGCGCGTGATCCTCGAGATGGGGATGAACGAGCCAGGTGAAATCCGGGAGCTGACCCGGATCAGCATGCCGCAGGCCGGCCTCCTGCTGAACATCGGCCCGGCTCACCTGGGGAACTTTCCGTCCATGGATGCCCTGGCCCGGGCAAAGGCTGAAATGCTTGAGAAGATGCCCCCGGACTCCGTCTTCGTCTTCAACCAGGATGATCCACGCGTGCGGGAGATCGCCCTTGGCTGGAAGGGCCCGAAGAGGAGTTTCGGTTTCCATGCCGGTTGCGACATTGCCCTGCTGGACACAGAGAAGAGCGGCGTTGGGCAGCGTCTCCGGGTGCGGATCCCTGGAGAGGAGATCTCCACCGAGATCCGGATTCCGGGAATGCACAACCTCTACAATGTCCTGGCTGCCATCGCGCTGGCACACACCCTGGGCGCATCCAGGGACGCGATCCAGGCCGGGCCTGCCCTGTTCAAGGGCGTGTCCGGGAGGTTTGTAACAAGACAGCGAGACCGCTTCACCATCGTTGACGACAGCTACAATGCAAACCCGAGATCCATGCAGGCCGCCCTGGAAACCTTTTCGGAGTTGAGCGGGGATGCGGCCCGCATCCTCGTGCTCGGGGACATGCTGGAACTGGGCCGCTTCAGCGAGGAAGCGCACCAGGATCTGGGCAAAAGGGCGGCAGGTATTGACCCGGCTCTCCTTTGCGTAAAGGGCGGCTTTGCCGAGTGGGTCCGGAAAGGGGCCTTGCAGGGTGGATGCGCTCCGGAGCGGGTCCACCTGTTCGAGGAGCCCGAAGATGCGGCCGCAAAGATCCAGGGAGCGATCCGGGGCGGAGAATGGATCCTTGTGAAAGGATCGCGGGGAATGGCCCTGGAGCGCGTAGTCAGGGCACTGGAGGAGGGGAGCGGGCAGGCAGAGGATAAAGATAAAGGGAGTTGAACCCACCGGATTCCGGTGACTTTACGGAGGGTGACGTTGGATCTACAAGGGCGAAAGGTGCTTGTGGTGGGGATGGCACGCACAGGGGTGTCGGTGGCCAGCTTTCTCGTGGAGCAGAAGGCACAGGTGTGCTGCACGGATATGAAGCCGGCTGAAGCCTTTGATGACTCGGTGCATTCCCTTGAAAGCCGGGGCTGCGTGCTCAGGCTGGGAGAGCACCGGAAGGAGGACTTTCTGGGTGCGGACCTCGTTGTGGTCAGCCCGGGTGTTCCCCTGAGCATCCCTCCGATCCAGGCGGCCGTAAAGGCCGGGACCGAGGTGATCGGGGACGTGGAACTCATTTCCCGCTTCATCCGGGTGCCCGTGGTGGGGATCACAGGCACGAATGGAAAAACCACCACCACCTCTCTGATCCATCACCTGCTGAAAGAATCGGGGATCCCGCATTCCGTGGGCGGCAACATCGGTGAGCCCATGGCAGGCTTCCTGCTCGAAGATGCGGTGAACCGGGACGAGGAACCCCCAAAGCTTTTCCTGGCCGAGCTTTCCAGCTTTCAGCTGGAGGGTATCGTCCATTTTCGTCCCTGGATCTCCGTCTGGACGAACCTGAGCGAGGATCACCTGGACCGTTACCCCGACATGGCGTCCTATGCCGAGGCAAAGAGTCGGATCTTCATGAACCAGACCGGGCAGGATATCGCCGTGATTCCGGACAGGGATCCCTGGCTGGACGAATTCCAGGGTCGGATTCAAGCCAGGCTCCTCCGGTTCGGTGCTCCTGGTGAGCCCATGCCGCAGGTCTGTTTTACCGAGGGCCGAATCCACATGCGGCTGGACAAAGAAGGGGATGAAGAAATCTACGCCACGGACCGGATACGGATTCGGGGCCATCACAATCTGGAGAA
This sequence comes from uncultured Thermodesulfobacteriota bacterium, assembly GCA_964609935.1. GTDB lineage: Bacteria > Desulfobacterota > DSWW01 > DSWW01 > DSWW01 > CAYTRL01. The sequence goes on from CAZSUQ010000224.1 coordinate 6,353, forward strand.
CATGATGGTGGCCCTTGCCGTGGCCCGCCTATGCGGCGCCCGGGCCGATTCCCTGCAGGCTGCCATGGAGACCTTTAATGGGCTGGAGCATCGATTGGAGTTCACAGCGGAAAGGGATGGGATCTCCTTTTACAACGATTCAAAGGCCACCACCGTGACCTCCGTGGTGCGTGCACTGGATTCCTTTGCAAGGCCCGTCATCCTCCTGGCCGGGGGAAAGGACAAGGGGGGATCGTATGCCCCTCTGATCGGCTCGCTGAATCAACACGTACGCAAACTGTTTCTGTTCGGCGAGGCCGCGGCACGCATGGAGGAGGAACTCGCCACGGCGACCTGTGAGATCCGGCGCGTCTCGGACATGGAGGAGGCCGTGGAGCAGGCCTGGAGGGAAGCCGACCTGGGAGAAGCTGTTCTCCTTTCGCCTGCTTGCTCCAGTTTTGACCAGTACACCGACTATGAAGACAGGGGCCGGCACTTCAAGCGTATCGTTGGAAAGGTCACGGGAGAAACCCCGAACGGGCCGGGAGGGTCGTCGTGAAGCAGAGCAGAATCTTTTCCAACGAGGTGGCACTCGGAGCGCTCTGCACGTTTCTCGTGCTGTCCGGTCTGCTTCTCATCTATTCCACCAGCTCGGTGGGCTCGTTTCTTCAATACGGGAACCAATACCGGTTCTTCATCCGGCAGTTCCTGTTTGCCTGCCTCGGCCTGCTCCTGGCGGCAGGCTTTGCATCGGGCGATTACCGAACCCTTCGGAAGGCTGCGGTTCCTCTTCTTCTGGTGAGCGGCCTTCTCCTGCTGTTTCTCTGGGTGCCGGGTTGCGGAAAATCCGTTCGCGGCGCCAGGCGCTGGCTCGATCTCGGGCCCATGACCTTTCAGCCGTCGGAGTTGATGAAGGTGACCCTGGTCTTCTTCCTTGCGGACCGTCTGGCGAAAAGGAGCGCGCCAAGGGAGATCCGTACACTCGAGGGCTATGGCCTCACTTGGCTTCTCTGCCTGCCCTTTCTGCTGCTGGTGTTGATCACGCGTGATCTAGGGTCCACCGTGATCCTCGGTTTTGCAACCATGGTCCTCCTGTTTCTTGCCGGCGCACGAACCAAGCATCTGGGCCTGACCCTGCTGGCAGCCGTTCCCGTTGGCACGGTGCTCTGCCTCTTCGGCGAGCGCTGGAAGAGGATCCTGTTCTTCTGGGACCCCTGGCAGGATCCCTATGGAGCCGGCTACCAGCTCGTGCAGGCCTTCCTGGCCCTGGGAAGGGGAGGGGTGTTCGGTGTGGGGCTGGGGAACGGAACGGAGAAACTCTTCTACCTTCCGGACGCACACACGGATTTCATCTTTGCGGTCCTGGGAGG